>DASQXC010000186.1:0-4607 GCA_035639935.1 Terriglobales bacterium | reverse complement strand
TCAAGGTACGCCCGCAGCAGAGGATCGATATCCAGGTGGGCGAAGTGCAGAGTCAAATCCGCCGGGAAGTCTTCGCGCAAGCGGATTTCGCCATCGACGGTCAGCTCCGCCGTCTGAAAACGCGAGTGGGCAGTCAGGTGCAAGTCCGGCCCCATGCTCACTCCGGTGAGCTCGAACTGCCCGACTTGTTCCTTGTTCAGCAGAAGGTCGAGAATACGCAGTTCGATGTTGATTGTCGGAGCTGTGAGCGTTCCTGATCCCTGCAGACGAAACGCTGCCACCCCGGCAGTCGTGAGCCGCGGCCACTGCAGCCGCTGAAATTTCGAGAGCTGAAAATTTGCGCCCGTCAGATCGAGATGAAAGCCCGTATCGGCGAAGTTGTAGGCGAGGTTCCCCGTTAGTTGCGCGCCGTTGTGCGTGAGCACCAGGTTGTCTAGCCCCACCTGACGGCCTGACCACAGCAGGGCGGCGCGCAATGATTGGAACCGCTCGCCCGCTAGCGTTCCGCCCGTGATCTCAAGTGTTCCCTGGCCATTAGGATTCGCACGCGTGCCGCCGAGGTTTACGCTCAACGACAGCTTGCCGCCCATTGGGTACGCGGTGCCGGCGAGGAACTGCAAATCTTGGAGATCGGCGTTAATGGCGTTGAAGCGTCCGCGGATCGCGCTGGTGTCTTCCAGTTCGCCAGCATGCAGAGTGGCGGTCAAGTCGAAGCGGGTGTGCGCGGCGCTCCGCCGCAGCAGTCCGCGGTGCAACGACAATTCATTCGGGGAGTAAACAACGTCGGCGCTTAGCAAGTCCCAGTGCATGCGCCGTGTTGAAGGCGGCGCCGATGCCCCGGTGCCTGCTGGAACCAATCTCCACGTGGCGGGAAGGTCAGCGTCGAAATCCGAGATTTCGAAATGCCCGGTGATGACCGGCCCAGCCAGTTTGCCGACCACGCTGCCGGTAAATGCTGCCCGCCCATGTACCTCGGCCGGAATGGACGGCTTATGGAATGCCGCCAAGATCGGCTGCAGTTCGGCGACATCACCGGTGTTGAGCGTGACACCCAGGCGCGCGCTGCTCGAACCCAGAACTCCTGCCGCGCTGAACCGCGTTGCACGAGTGGCGATGTTCAAGTGAGCGATGTCCAGAACAGCCTGCGACCCCCGATAGACTGCCTGCACCTGCGCGGCGACTGGCAACTGTCGCGGCCGTGGATTCGCCGGCGGTCCTACGTCGAGCGCGATAGTTGCATCCATATTCCGGGGTGAGCCCGTCCATGTGAGATCAACCGTCCCGCTGGCGGCGCCCGCCGGATTGATGCCATCGAGCGGTAGTTCGGGAGTGGAAACGGCTCTGGCAGCGGCCCCGATCTGGACGCGTGAGAGGCGCAGATGTGTGGTCCCGTGTTGCCGAGTCTGCAGGCGTCCTCCCGCCGTGGGGAGGATCCAATTGCTAAGTTCAGCTCTGCCGGTGATCAGGCCGCCTAGGGCTTGGGCTGTAAGCTCGGAAATCAGCAAGTGGTCGCGGTGGAGCGAGTAGTTCGCTGCGGCGGTCAGTTCCGGCACACGCAACTTGGGCTCGCGCCACTCCACATCCTCCGCGATCAGACGCCCAGAAGACGTAAGGTCCTGCGCGTGATATGTGCCCTGGCCGATGGCTTTCATTTGGCCGCGCCGCAACTCCGGGACACGCACTATGGCGCCAAGCTCTACTAAGTCAAAGGACCCGCTGTAGGCAAACTCCATCCGCGGATCGCGCAAATCCGTAAGCGTGCCGTGCGCCTCGACTCGCGAGCGCTGCGACTCAAATGTGAACGACCTGAGTTCAAGTTTGCTGCGGCCGAGCGCAAGATCAGCCTCGCTCTTGCCTTTCAGCGCACCGAAGGTGGCGTATTTTGTCTCCAAGGCCGCAACCTGGATATGTGCATCGTAGGGTGCATCTGCGCTGGCGTGAATCATCGTCGCGCGCAGGTCTCTCGCCGTGAGCTCCAGCGGCACGCGGCGATCGTTTAAAAATAACTCTCCGCGTTCGACCTGTAGGCGGTTCATCGCGACCTCGAACAACACTCCGACGGCGGGTTCGCCGGTCGCCTTGCTCCCGGGCGTCGGCTGGTTTGTGGTGCCGTCGGGATGGATCAGGATGTGGATCACGGGGTGAGCGAGTTCGAGCGTGCGGATTCCGATCTGCCGTCGGAAAAGAGAAAGGATCTTTAGTCGCACCATCACTCGGTCCACGTGTGCGTATGGCGCCTCGCCGGGCGATTCCAGACCGTGGAGAGTGAGGTCGCGCGTCTCAAATTCCAGTCTCGAAGGAACGAAGTGGAACGAGCTGAGCTCGGCGCGCCCGCCGCTCATCTGCTCCAGGTCGGCCAGCAGCTTTCTCCGCACCTGTTCCTGGAACCGCGCACTGGTCAGATACCAGGCCGCGAGAGCTAACACGACGAGCGTGAGCGCACCCAGGAAAACTGCGCAGCGGACAAGCATCCGCTTTTTGCGGGCTGGCACTGTCTCAATCATCGCAACCGGACATCCGCCTGCAGGCGCAGAGCGCGCACCCACTGGCTCTGAAGTTGGTTCAGCCGTTCTTCCATCAACAGTTGCTCGACCTTCGAACTAACACTCGCCAAAGGTGGATCCGGCGCTCCCCCGCGGCGCATTTTCGGCAGCAGTTCCTCGCGGTAGTAGTTCTCGATTGCGGCGGAATCGATGTGGACCTGCGGACGAAATCGCAAGTCGAGATAGCGCAGCAGATTCATCTGGAGGGCCGCCCTTTCCTCCACGTCCTCCTGCGTCAAGCCATAGCTGGCCAGCGCTGCCTGCCAGCCCTCATCCGTTTTCCACGCCGGAACGGTCTCTCGCAGCTCGCGCACGCGGCCGGCGACCTCCTGGGGCGTTGCCGGGACAAAATCGCTTGCGCGCATCTGCTGCGCAATCAACTCTTGGTCGATAAGCCGTTCCAGCACCTGGTTGCGATCCTCCGCGGTGACCTCCTTGAGCGGACGGCCGTTCATCAGGCATTCGAATCTCACCGCTTCGTCCCACTCGCTCGCCAGAATGGCATGCTGATTCACGCTAGCCACAATGCCGTCGATCACCCCCGCGCACTCCGCCCATGCTCCCGCCAGGACCAACCCCACAACAAGCAATGCCTGGCCCGCGTACTGCCCGAACTGGATACGAACAATCCTCAAAACGTCTGCCCGATACTGAAGAAGAAGTTCACCTTGTGCAGCATTTGGAGGTTCAGTGGTGCCGTGCCGCCAGTGGGGAGCGATTGGCCGCCAATTCGGAACGCCGGCGGATTCAGGTTATAGCCCACATCGAACCGCACCGGCCCGATGGGTGTCCTGTACCGGATGCCGCCGCCCACCGCGTGCGAGGTGTAGTTGAGGTTGCAAGTAACCGTCAGCGACAGATTTTCGCACTCCGTCTTATCGGGCTGCGACCAGCGAAAGAGACTGGGGAACAGGTCCGAGGTGGATGCGAAGACGTTCCCCATATCGTGAAAAATGACCGGACTAAGGTCTTTGCCGATGAAGGGCAGCAGCACCGGTGGCAGTCGAAGTTCAACGTTATTCACAAACATGGCCTCCCCTCCGAGTTGATAACCGGTCACAGGGTCGCGCGGGCCGGCCTGATTAATGGCAAAGCCGCGCAGCGAGTTGCCCCCGCCGGCGAAGAACCGCTCCGGCAGCGGGATAATGGCGCCGGTGCCCCAGGGCTGCTCGATTCCCAGCCGGGTCGAGTGTGCGAGCACGAACCGGCCCTTGTATCCGAAAGGGTGGTACTCGGAGTGCTGGACCAAAAAGCGCGCGAAATTTGCTTGTGAGCCGAGCACGTGGGACGCCACCCCGGTGTCGAACACCAGGTAATTGCCCTTGTGCGAATCCACCGGATCATTGCGGGTGTCGCGAATGTAGGTGAGACTCGGGATCCCCACACGCACCGGACGCGACAGCAGCGGAACCTGATTGGGATCGATGACCAAATTCGCTACCCGGACATCGCGATACGTGAGGCGATACAGCAGCGTGGTGGCTTTGCTCCACGTTTGCTGCACCTGGGCGGAGCCCTCCAGCCGCCGGGAAGTGAAGGTGAAGACGTCGCGCGTGTTGTCATAAAGCTGATTGAAGGTAAGTTTCAGGCTCTCGTGATCGAGCCAGTGCGGGACCTCATATCCCACAAGGGCGCGCTGCTGCAGCCGCCCGAAGTGGGACTTGAAAAAGATGGTGTCGTTGCGCCCGCGGAAGTTCAGCCGGTTGACATCGAAAGCGACCCGCGGGCTGGCGCCAGTGCGTCCTTGCGGCGCGGCGGTGCTGAACGCGCTCCCCGTCTGCACCTCGAACCCGAGGCCGTAATCGAAGGTATAACGGCGGGCCTCGGTCACGTTTACCAGGACATCCTTGTAGGTTTCTTCGCCTTCGGGGTTCTGCACGGCCACATCCACCCCGTTGAAGATGCCGAGGTCGTACAGTCGGCTCTGAGTGCGTAACAAGTCGGCCTGGCTCAGGGGATCGCCGTGATGCGTAACGATCTGCCGATCCACGACGAAGGGGCGCGTGTACTGCAACCCGCTCACCAGCACCTGGTTCACGTACACGCGTTGCCCCTCGTGGATGG
>DASQXC010000185.1:0-7016 GCA_035639935.1 Terriglobales bacterium | reverse complement strand
TGTCCCGGCAGAGATTTATACGTGGAAGGCCTCGCCGCAACATCGCCACAAAGCCGAGCAGGTACAGGCACGCAACCGCGAGCTGTTCCTCGATGCCTTCTCGCGCGGCCTGGCCGTCCTGGGACTCGAGCGCGACGCCATCGGCAATGGGACATTTCTGCTGGGGAAGTGGGAGGAGGATTGAGCCATTGGGTCATTGGGCCATTGGCAAATCGGGTCATCAGGTGATTGGGTCATCGGCTCATGTTTTTCAGCTCCCGATGACCCGATCTCCCGATCACCCCATTTCCAAATGAATTAATGGCTCAATGATCAATCGCTCAATTCTCATGAAAGTGGAAGCGATCACTCTTCGCGAGATCCGCATGCCGCTGGTGCACTTTTTCGAGACCAGCTTCGGGCGGACCACCGAGCGGCGCATCCTGCTCGTCACCGCGCACTGCGAAGGCGTGGACGGCTGGGGCGAGTGCACAGCCGGCGAACATCCTTTCTACAGCGAAGAATCGGTCGAGACCGCCTGGCACGTGCTCTCGAAGTATCTGGTGCCGGCGGTGCTGGGCCGGTCGCTCGCGAGCGCCGCCGATTGCGTCCCGCTCATGGCGCGTGTACGCGAGCACCGCATGGCAAAGGCTGCGCTCGAGAACGCGCTCTGGGACGCGGAGGCCCGGCAGAAAAACGTTCCTCTTTGGAAGCTGCTGGGCGGTACGCGCCGCCAGATCCCGTGCGGTGTCTCGATCGGCATTCAGGAAAGCATCGAGAAGCTGCTGGAGAAAATCGAAGTCGAACTTGCCGCCGGCTACCGGCGGATTAAGGTTAAGGTCAGGCCGGAGTGGGATCTCGGCGTGCTCGAGCGCATCCGCTGCCGCTGGCCGGAGATCACCCTGAGCTGCGATGCCAACTCCGCCTATACGCTCGATCAATTAGAGCACCTGCGGAAATTCGACCAGTTCCGGCTGCTGATGATCGAGCAGCCGCTGTGGTCTGACGATATCTATTTCCACGCGCAATTGCAGAAGCACCTGGCGACGGCGATTTGCCTCGACGAATCCATCCGCACGGCCCGCGATGCGGAGGCTGCTCTGGATCTGGGCGCCTGCCGCATCATCAACATCAAGCTCGGACGCGTGGGCGGATTCAGCGAGGCGCGCCGCGTACACGATGTCTGCCAAGCGCGCGGGATTCCCGTGTGGTGCGGAGGCATGCTGGAATCCGGCGTGGGCCGCGTGCACAACATCGCTCTGTCCACCCTTCCGAATTTCAGTCTGCCGGGAGATGTCTCCGCCTCCAAGCGCTACTGGAAAGAAGACATCATCGAGCCGCAAGTGGAGGTCAGCCGCGAAGGGTTCATCGATGCCGAGACGCAACATCGCGTGCAGGAAGACTTGGTGGAGAGTGTGCCGGTAAGGAAAGAGACGATCAGATCATCGGATCATCGGGTGAGCCAATCATCGGGTGATTGAAGGCACAGCTCGATGACCGCGCGAGTGCGCTTCAGCAGCGTATCGAGGCTTTTGGCTTGAGTGTGGTAACCGCGTAGGGCCGGGACCGTCGCGACGTAATTTCCGTCTTCGTCGCGCTCGATCAGTACTGTGAATTTGCGCGGCCGTTACACTGCGGGATTGTAGCACGCCCTCGCCGGGCTCGTTTCAATGCATGGGCGCTGCCGCACCACGATGCCTCGGGCGGCGCATGAGCAACAGCAGCGGCAGCATGGCGGCAAATACTGCCCCTAAAATCCAGAAAGCATCGAGAAATGAGAGCATGCTGGCTTGGCGCTGGACCATCCCGAACAAGGCGGCGTAGGCCTGGCGGGTGGCGCTGACCGCGTCGGAGCCGCGGGCCATGAACGCTCGGCGGATGGCCTCGAACGTCTGCTGGCTCTTCAGGTCGTAAATGTTCACGTGCCGCCCAAGCACGTTGAAATGGGTCTGCGACTGGCGGGCCACGATGGTGGTAACTGAGGCGATGCCAAAGCTGGCGCCGATATTGCGCATCAGGTTGAAGATGCTGGTGGCATTTCCGGTACGCTCCCGTTCGATGGGATCGAAGCTGACCGTGGTCAGCGGTACGAATAACAGCCCCATAGCGATACCTTGAATGAACAAGGGCACGAAAATGTCCCAATAGCCCGCGTTGAGATTGAGCGAGGCGAGCAGGAACA
This sequence comes from Terriglobales bacterium, assembly GCA_035639935.1. Lineage (GTDB taxonomy): Bacteria > Acidobacteriota > Terriglobia > Terriglobales > Acidobacteriaceae > JAHFUA01. The sequence continues at coordinate 4,855 of DASQXC010000185.1, read as the reverse complement.
GACTGGTAGACGAGGCGATAATGCCGGCAGCGAGCAGTTTGCGAGGTTCCACCTTGGCCGTCAGAATACCGACCAGCGGCATGAAGACGAAGGATCCCAGGCCACGCGGCAGCATAGCCCACCCCGCCTCCAGGGCCGGATAACCCATCAGCGTTTGCAGCCAAATGGGTACCAGCACCGTACTGCCATAGAGCACGAACCCGAGCACCGTCATCATGAAGACGCCTGTAGCGTAGGTGCGTACTTTCAAGACGCTGAGGTCCACAACCGGGTGTCGCACAAACACTTCGCGCACCACGAACGCGGCCAAGCCAACAATAGCGGCCACCGCCAGCACCCGGATGAAGTCAGAGCCGAACCAGTCTTCCTCCTGGCCCTTATCGAGCATGATCTGCAGTGCACCGACGCCAACGGCGAGCAAGCCGATCCCCCACCAATCCACATACGAAGAGACGCGCCGGATATAGGGCGGATCGAAGATGAAGAATTTCGCCATCGCGCTGGCGGCGACTCCGATCGGCAGGTTGATGTAGAACACCCAGCGCCAACTGTAGCTGTCAGTGATCCACCCGCCCAGCACCGGCCCCAGCATGGGCGCGACCACGATGCCCAAAGCCCAGAACGCCATCGCTTTTCCGCGATCTTCGGGCGGGAAGGCTTCCAGCAGGATGGCCTGCGAGAGCGGTTGCAGACCGCCTCCGGTCGCGCCCTGAATGATGCGGAAAATGATGAGCGCGGGAAGGTTCGGCGCCATGCCGCACAACACCGACGACAGCGTAAAGCCGCCCACGGAAATCATGAGCATGCGCTTGCGGCCGAACTGGTTCGAGAGCCATCCGGTCATCGGCAGGATGATGGCGTTGGCCACCAGATATGACGTGAGCACCCAGGTCGCTTCATCCACGGTGGCAGAAAGGCTGCCGGCGATGTGCGGCAGTGAGACGTTCACAACCGTGGTATCGAGCACCTCCATGAAGGTGCCGAGCATCACCGAAATGGCGACAATCCACGGGCTGATATCGGGTGTTTCTTCGCGGGGGACAGGATAGGTGGTCGTCGCCATGCGCTATTTGGTGCGAACGGTGGGCACCACGGACATGCCGGGCCGCAGCAGATGCTGCGGGTCCTGCCCTTTATCGAACACGATCTTCACTGGAACGCGCTGCACCACTTTGACGTAATTGCCGGTGGCATTCTCCGGCGGTAGCAGGCTGAAGCGCGCACCCGTCGCGCCGCCTATCGAGTCCACGTGGCCGGAGTAGGTTTGGCCGTAGGCATCCACCTTGATTTTGGCCGGCTGGTTCGGTCGCATGTTCTTCAATTGCGTTTCTTTGAAATTGGCAGTCACCCAAATGTGGTCGAGATCCACGACCCCGAACAGCGGCTGGCCCGCCTGAATCACCTGGCCGGGCTCGACGTTGCGCTGGCTGACAATGCCGGAGACAGGAGCGCGGATGTTCGTGTACTGCAAGTTGAGTTGCGCCTGGGAGACCGCGGCGCGGGCCCGCGCCACAGCGGCTTCCGCAGAGTCTGCACGGGCACGCGTGACCGCCACTTGCTGGGGAGCAGTCTGTGCCGCGCGCAGATTGGCTTCGGCCTGGGCGACGCGGCTCTGGGCGGCGGCCACGTTGGCACGTTCGGCATCGACCGTCGCTTTGGCCGCCTGCTCAATGCTCACCGCAGCATCGTATTGCTGTTGAGAGATCTCGTCCTTGGCGATCAACTGCTGCATGCGGCGCAGGTCCGAGGCCGCCTTTTTGTATTTGGCCTCGGCGTCGACAACGCGCGCTCGCGCCGCCAGCTCATCCTTCTGCGCGGTTGCGACCGCCGCTTGCGCCGCACTCAACTGACTGCTGGTGCCAGTGCGGCTGATGGGAACGCCGGTGCGTGCGGCCACGAGATTCGCCTCAGCATCGGCAAGTTCGGCCTGGGCCCGCTGCAACGCAACTTGGTAGTCGGTGGGATCGAGCTGCACCAGCACCGCGCCTTTATCCACGTACATGTTGTTGTCGAAGTTCACCTGGGTGGCGGTGCCGGAGACGCGCGCGCTCACGGGATAGATGTAGCCGTCAATCTGGGCGTCGTCAGTGCTCTCGCGGACCGAGTAGTAATGCCAAACCCACACCACTGCAGCGATTATGATCAGCACCAGCAGCAGCACAAGCCACTTGGCCCGTGGATGCTGGTGGAAGTAAGAGCGGGCGCGCTGCTGTCGCGATGGCTGTTCCTCGTCACGCCACTCCTCGGCGTGAGCTTCTTCCCGCTGTATCGCCGGCCTTTCGTCGGTTCTGATTGAATCGGCCACTACTTCCTTTCTCCTAGATAGCGCTGGGTAGCAGTTTCGGCGACGCCCAGCGCCCGCGCCAGCGACAGCTTGGCGAGATTAAAAACGTTGAGACTGGAAATGTAGTTCTCGTTCGCCGAGGCGAGCGACTCCTGCGCCTGCACCACGTCGATGTTGTTGGCCACGCCGGCGGCGAAACGGTCTTGCGCCTGCCGGAGCTGCTCCTGCGCGAGCGCCGTGGTGCTCTGCGCCACTTGCACCAGGTCGGCCGCCGACTTCAGGTCAAGGAACGCGATGCGTACCTCGAACTCCATGCGGCTGCGCAGGTCTTCCAGTTCGGAGCGGCGCTGCTTGAGGAGAGCGTCGGCCTGAAGCACGTCGCCGCGCACCTTGCCTCCCTGAAAGATGGGCATGCGCAGCGCCGCTATGGCACTAAAGGTCCCGTGCGAATTGCCAGGACGCAGGCCGATATCCCCGTAGTCGGTGTTGATGGCGAGCGCCGGCAGCCGCTCGGCTTCCGCCGCTCGCCTCGCCGATTCGGCGGCATGCTCGAGGCTGAGCGCTGCCTGATAATCCGAGCGATTCCTGAACGCGGTCTCAAGCGCCTGGTCGAATGTGATCTCCGGCGCGGGCTGGAAGGGAACTGTATCAGTAAGTTCGAATCGCTGGGCGACCGGAAGCCCGATCACCCGCGCAAGCTGCAGCTTCTGCTTATCAAGATCATTGCTCACGGACACAAGGCGCTGCTGCTGCGCCTGCATCTCCACTTGCGCGCGCAATACATCGATGCCGGCGATCACCCCCGCACGCTTGAGATCGACTGCCTGGTTGTAAAGCGTCTGCGCGGTATTGAACTGTACCTGCGCGGCGTCGCGCCGCGCGGTGGCAGCCAACACCTGCAGATAGCTTCCGCCCACGACGAGCACGACCAGTTCTCGCGAGTTCCGGTAATTCCAGGTCGCCGCCTGCAGGTTGTGGGATTCCTGGCGCACGCGCTCGAGAGCGTGAAAATCGAGCAGGGGAGCGGTCAGCGATGCGCGCGCGTCAAAAACCCCGAACGGACCCACGATGGGCTTCAGACCCGGAAATGTGCCCGGTTTCAGCCCGAGCGCCGCGAGGTTCATCTGCTCGGCCGTTTGCGAGATGCGTGCGCTCAGGTTCGGCAACAGATTGCTGAGCGCCTGCCAGCGGGCCCCCCGAGCGGCTTGCGCTTGGTCGGAGGAGAGCAGCAGCCCGAGGTTGTAGCGCAATCCACGCTGAATGGCATCGAGCAATGACAGTTTCAGAACTTCCGCCGTTGGCGCTCCTGAGGGCACGCCTCCCAGAAACGGATCCTGTTGCTGGCTGGCCGAGGACAACGACAGGGTGGTAGGGCCCGATTGTACTTGCGGAAAGGGCATGGTGAATCCCGTGCCTTGCGCGTGCGCTGAGGATGCAAGCAGCACGCCGCCGCAGAGCAGCAAGCATTTCCAAGTTGTCGATCGTGCCCGGTGTTGACTTGCGAGCACCGCGTCTCTCCCTTTCCCCAATGCGCGCTGTTAATGCCCGCGATCAGGCCAAGGCGTCAGGTTTTGGATGCTTGTGGCTACGGGAATGGAGCAGGCAGTTATTGCTTCATGATAAGCAATGTCCGGAGCATCCCTTTTCTCCAAGACTGTCATTCTGAGCCGCCCGAGCCGAGCCCGTGCTGGCGGGCGAGGTGAGGGCGAGCGAAGAATCTTGATAGCGCTGGCACCGGCCTATACGGTTCCTTGGCCGAGTGGAGTCGGTACAGTTCGCAGAAGCGCGCTCGCAGGATAGGAATCCCCGCTCGGTGTTCGGCCTCAACAACCGCATGGGCTCGAACGACGCCATCTAGAATCCTTCGCTCGCGCTCCGTCGCCCGCGTGGCCGGCTTGCTCGCGCGGCTCAGGATAACAATCGCATAAAACACATTGGCTATGCAGGGTCCACTAAAACATGCGGGGACGCAGCATGCGCGACGACGTCCTCTCTATGCGCCCTTCTGCTGGCGCAGATAGGCGTCCTGCTTCTGCTCCCAGTCGTGGCGCGGCGGCGTGAAGACATCAATCACCAGCGTGTCTTCCAGGGCTTCTGCGCTGTGCGTCAGGTGGGGCGGGATCGAGACCGTCTCGCCAGCCCGCACGATTACTTCGTGGCCACCGAAGTTAAACTTCAAGGCACCTTGAAACACCGACGTCACCTGCTCATTGTGATGATGGTGCTCGGGGATCAGGCACCCCTTCTTCAGCTCGAAGCGCGCGATGGTGAGCTGCGGTGTAGAGAAAAACTGGCGCTGCAGTAACGGAGTGAGCTGCTCGCGTTTGACGTGATCCCATGGAAGGGCTTTCGGTGCTGCCGTCACAGGACACCTCCAAAATTCGCGTTTCACCCTTCGATCTATGCCGTCCGGTCGGGAACTTTCAGGTTCGGCATAGGGCGGCCGGCAAACAGAGCCTGACACGGCGGTGCGAACCAGCGAGCCCAGCGCGCGGACCAAGTCGTTCGCGCGCTGTCGGTAGCGATGCCGGTGTCCGCATACATCTGGCGGTAGATCTTCGAGATGAGAAC
>DASQXC010000184.1:0-3009 GCA_035639935.1 Terriglobales bacterium | reverse complement strand
GTTTCGGAGAGGCAGGGAGCCGCGAAGAGCATCTTACGATGATCTGCCTGGGAGGTCTTCAGGTGTTGATTTCGGAGTGTGGAGCCCGCGACGCGCCGAATACCCGTCGCCCTGCGAAGCGTGCCATCCTGCCCAGCATCCGAATCGCCCGCACGACAAAGTACAGCGGCGCCAAAGGGGATGGCAAAGGAAGCAGCGCCCAGTCCCGTGGATTGGGAGTGAGAGCGATCCGGGCCACGTAGCGGAAACGATCGCGCCAGCGTTCGCGGCCACCCAGGCTGAAACAGTGGTCTGTAAGATTCGGCACGCCGTGAAGCTCACCTGCCAGTTTCCACTCGACGCGTTGCACGAGCCACGGCACCGTGGTATCCGAAGCAGCTTGCTGCCGGACCGCTACCGGCAGAGCAGCACCGGTCAGCTTTTCCGCCAGAGCAAGAGCGAGGAACAGCAAGCGTTCGATCCCCAAGAAGCGGGCATGCCGCAATACCGAATCCCAATCGAGACCCGGGTGACTCTCGAGTAGCTGCGCGATGTCCACGATCCAAACCAGCGACTCCCAGCCGTGCTTGGCACCATGCACGGCAAGGGCGAGCAGGAGAGCCTCCGGGGCCAGCGCCGGCACCTGGCGAGAACCGAGCGGCACACGTACTGCTGTTCGCCAGAACCACTCGAAATCGAAGTCCACTGAAAAGTAGCTGGGCGCGATTCGCCATTGCAGTTCGACCAGTGCCGCCCCCTCGCGACGGCGAAACATCTGCTCGGAGGCAAGCGCCAGATGCGCCCGCCGCCGGTCAGGCGGGACGGGCTGCTGGGCAACATAACCCAGCGCCTCGAGTGCTTCTGCGGCCGGCTGCACGTCGTGCATGCGCACCAGCAGATCGAGGTCCGAGAAACTCCGCAGTGCGATGTCGCCGTAGAGCGATTGGGCCAGAGTCGGTCCCTTGTAAGGCAATACAGAGATGCCGTGCTGCGAAAGCCCGTCCAACAGACGCAGAAGCTCCGCGCTTAGGAAAAGATTCTTTGCCAGGCCCACGCGGAATAGCGATTCCAGTGTTTCGCGAGCGGTGGCGGGGACCTGGCCATGTCGTGCCAGCGCGCGATGCACCAACGGCAGTACGGCGTGGCGCTCCGCCGCACACAACAGGAGATCCCAGTCGGGCGGGACGAATTCCGGCGGAAGTGCCCCTTCCCGCAAACAGTGCAGCAACAGCCGGAACTCCGGCGTGCAGAGTGCATCGGTGTGAGCATCCGGCCTGTGGGAAGACACGCTTGCAGTCACTGAAGGAGTTCTTCCTGTTGATGATAACCCGTGGGGAGTCTCAGGCTGTCAGCTTCGAGATGAAGTGCATACTAAATAGGGCGGGCATAGAAGAGACCCGCCCATATGCGCCTCAGGCCGCTTTGCCTGCTGCGATCCGATGGCTGGTGGAAAGGTCTACGTTGAAGGTCTGGACCTTGGGGGCGGAGGCGACCTGGTTCTGGATCAGCTCGTTGACGCTGGGGTACTGTTCCCGGTTGTAGCGTTCTGCATCTTCCTGGGTCCTCCAGAAGCTGATGCCGAGGACGCGGTCCGGTTGCGTATGGGACACCATGACCACCTCGTCCACGAACCCCGGCTGATGGCGGAGGATCGGCAATGCCTTTTCGGAGAGGGTGTTGCACAGCTCCCTGGCTTTGCCAGGCTTGGCTTGCACTTCGACGACGCGGGTGAACATTGTCTGTCTCCTTTTTTTCATGTCTTTCATGGCCAGAGGGGGGAAGGCCAGGCGCCGAAGCAGGGCGGCACCTATTGATGGCAAGCGAAGCTACGCCTCTAGCTCCCACCGGTCAATACCCAAAAAACTGTGCAATTCAGGAAGCTGCATCTATGAGGCAAGACCGAGTCTGGCGATGCCTAAGCCTAAACCGTGGGCCTTCTGCCGGTGACGAGTTGGATGATCAACACGATCAGGGCGGCAGCCAGCAGGAGCCAAACGAACGCGCCGATTTGATACGTGCCTATAAGCCCCAGAATCCAGGCAATCAGCAGAATTGCAAAGATGGTCCAGAGCACGCCTCCACCTCCGAATCGGGATTACTGGCTTGGGTGCGCCCCATCCGCCGCGGGTTGCGACTGGAAGTCGGCAGGGGCTCTGCAAAAATTCAGAACCGCGGACAACCCGCAGATTCACCCTTCAAACACTCCCATCTGAGCGCGCAAGCTGAGCTCTCCATGCCCCGCGCTATACTTGCTGTTTGCATCGACGGAAACGATCCATGCAGTTCTCCCGCTGCGCGCGATTTCTCGTGTTGATGGTTGTGCTCCTGACGCTCACCGGATGTCTCTTCCGCTCGCACCGGGTGGAATCCCGCATGAGCACGGCGCAGCTCAAGCAGGCGACGGAAGCTGAACTCGTCAATCGCATCAACTCCGCGGCCGCCAAGATCCGGACCCTGAACGCCAGTGTCGAGATTTCCACTTCAGTGGGCGGCTGGACCAAAGGCAAGATCACCCAGTACCAGAAGATCAGTGGCTACATTTTGGTGCGCAAGCCGGGGATGCTGCGCATGATCGGACTGCTCCCCATCGTGCGGAACCGCGCCTTCGACATGGTATCCAACGGGCTCAGCTTCGCGCTCTATATTCCGCCGAAAAACCGCTTTGTCATCGGCCGTAACGACATCATCACGCACAACACCAATCAGCCGCTGGAAAACCTCCGTCCGCAGCACATCCTGGACGCGTTCCTGGTGCGGGAAATCGATCCCTCTCACGAGATTGTGGTCCTGGAGAACGGCTATGAGACGGTAAACGATCCGCAAACCAGGAAGGAGGCGCAGCAGCCCAATTACATCTTGATCGTGCTCGACCGCGACGACTCTGGATGGTACCTTTCGCGCAAGATCATCTTCCGCCGCACCGATCTCGAGCCCCACCAGCAGATCATCTATGACAAGAACGGATACATCGCCAGCGACGTCCACTACACCGACTTCAGCATCCGAGACGGCATCGATTTCCCCAACTCG
>DASQXC010000183.1:0-3554 GCA_035639935.1 Terriglobales bacterium | reverse complement strand
TCATCACGCGCAGAAGAAGGATAAACCTTCGGGCACAGCCGCCATGTTGCAGAAGATTCTCAAAGACAAGAGCCGCGTAGAGTTGGAAATCACTTCGATCCGCGAAGGCGATATCGTGGGCACACACATCGTGACGCTGCGATCTGCGGCTGACACCATGACCTTGTCCCATGAGGCCCATTCCCGCCGCGGCTTCGCCGAAGGCGCGGTGCGCGCCGCTGAATGGCTGGCGGGCAAGAAGGGCTTCTTCGATTTCAAGGACGTGTGGCGCGAGATGTAGAGCAGATTCCACTGGGCTACACGAGAGCATGTGAAGGCATGGCCTTTCAGGCGTGCCGGAAAAGGCGAATTAGACGTTAGGCTTTTAGCCCCTGGCCTCAGAGCCTAAAGGCCGGCTCATTTGCGGAGACCATCGGCACGGCTGGAAGCCGTGCCCCTTCACATGTTAAGGGGCTCCTGCTGTGCGCGGGAAGGGATCGTGCAATTTTCTGAAACAATCACCGCGGTTGATCTGCATGCCTGTGGTGAACCCGGCCGGGTGATTACCGGCGGCGTCGGTGATGTCCCCGGCCGCAACATGTTCGAGAAGAAAATCTGGTTCGAGCAGCACGCGGACGGGCTGCGCAAACGCATGTTGCGCGAACCGCGCGGCTATCCCGCGGCCAACTGCAATCTTTTGCTGGCGCCCACCGATCCTCGTGCGCACGCCGGATTCATCATTATGGAACAGACGGAATACCCGCCCATGTCGGGCAGCAACACGATCTGTGTCGCGACCGCGCTCATCGAAACCGGCATAATTCAAGCCAGCGAACCGACCACACCCCTGTTGCTGGAGACGCCCGCCGGTCTGGTGCAGGTCGAGGCGGAAGTGCGCGGCGGCAAAGTTACGCGTGTGACCTTCGAGAACGTCCCCGCATTCGCTACCCATCTGGACGCCAGCATCGAAGTACCGCATCTCGGAACCGTAACCGTGGATGTCGCTTACGGCGGCATGTTCTACGTCATTGCCGAAGCCGGGCCGCTGGGGCTTCGCCTGACCCCCGACGAAGGACGCGACATCGTGCGGATCGGGGAGATGATCAAGGCCGCCGCGCATGAACAATTGCCGGTGGAACACCCGGAGAACCCGGGCATCCGCGGCATCACCATCGCCGAACTGACGGCGCCGCCCACGAATCCCGGGGCCGCGGCTAAGAATGCAGTTGTGGTCTCGACTGGCAAGCTCGACTGGAACAAAGCCTCCACCTGGACAGGCGCGCTTGACCGTTCGCCCTGCGGGACCGGTACCTGCGCCCGCATGGCCGTGCTGCACGCCAAAGGCAAGCTTCGATTGAACGAGCCGTTTGTGCATGAAGGCATCCTCGGCACCACTTTCACCGGGAGTCTGGTGCGTGAGACCTGCGTAGGATCCTATCGCGCCGTAGTGCCGATTTTGAGCGGTACCGCGTGGATCACCGGTTTCGCCCAGTACATGCTCGATCCCGATGATCCCTTCCCCGAAGGCTTCACGGTTGGCGACATCTGGGGCGCCGCGTACAGCGGCGAACCTGGCTAGTGAACCGCCTCTTCGGCGGGTCGCGGTACCTCCGTAACTTGTAGAAAGCACACAGGGCGAAATAATCGGTATTGGCCCTGTGAAGATCACCCGCGACAACTTCGTGGTCTGGAGCGCGCTTGTGCTCGCGCTGGCGCAGGCCGTTGCTGCACTGGCAATGCCGCGCTGCTATGGCCTCACCGTATTCGGAGACCTCGTTCAGACCACGCTGCTGATCATGGCAACGACGGTAATGTACCGAAACGCTGCTAAGAGCCACTGGCGGGTGTGCTTCTTTTGGGGCCTGATGACCGCCGGGCTCGCCTTGTGGACCACCTCGCAACTGGTGTGGACCTACTACGAAGTAGTGGCACGACGGCAGCCTCCGCAGCCGTTTCTCGGCGATGTAGTGATCTTCATCCACTTGGTCCCCATGATGGGCGCGCTGGCCCTGCAGATGCGGCCGGCGCAGGATAAGCGCTCACTGCAATTGGGCTCGGTTGACGTAGTGCTGCTGCTGTTCTGGTGGCTGTATCTCTACGTGTTCACGGTCATCCCCTGGCAGTATGTCGCCTTCGATCTGCCGCGCTATGGCGGCAGTTTCAATACTCTGTACCTCGCCGAACACCTGCTGTTTATAGCCGGGCTGGTAATTTTGTGGCTGAAGACACAGAACTCATGGTGAACCGTGTATGGGAAACTGATGGCAGCGGCGCTGCTTTACGGCTTCGCCTCCTATGCGGCCGACCTCGCCATTGACATGCACCGGTACTACACCGGCAGCGTTTATGACATCCCGCTGGTTGGTTCCATGGCGGCTTTCGTATGGGTAGGTGTCGCTGGAGGACAAACTAAATCGGCGGGCCCAATGCAGGCATCGAAAACGGCACCCAATCCGTGGGCGGCACGCCTGGCGATGATCGCCATGCTTTCCATGCCCTTGCTGGCCTTATGGCAGGAGTTCGGAGGGAAGGCGCCCCCAAGTGTGCGGCACTTCCGAGTACTTGTGTCGCTGATCGCGATGGTGCTGCTGGGATCATTGGTCTTCCTGAAGCAGCACCTGCTGACCCGGCAACTGGCGGTTCTCCTGGAGCGCTCCGAAGAGTCTCTCGACAAATACAAGCGCCTCCAAAAGCAACTGGTGCAGTCAGAAAAGCTGATCTCGCTGGGACAACTGGTGGCGGGAGCAGCGCACGAGATCAATAATCCGCTCACCGCGATCCTGGGATACTCGGAGATGCTTGCTCTGGAGAAGAACCTGTTGCCGGACCAGCTAGACTCCGTTCATACCATCCAGCGGCAGGCACAGCGGACCAAGGAGCTAGTCTCCAACCTGATGGATTTTGCGCGCCAGACGACGGGCCAAAAAAGCCCAGTGAACATGAATGCCCTGCTGCAGACGGCTATCAAGCTCAGTGATACGCGCCTGCTGCGACGGCAAGTCCGCGTGGAACTCGACCTCGACCTGCGGCTTCCCAGCGTCGCGGCAGATAAGAATCAGCTCCTGCAAGTTTTCCTTCACCTGACCCGCAATGCTGTGGATGCCATGGAACCCAAGGGCAGCGGTGTGCTGCGGGTTGTGACCCGCGCTGAGGAGAACGAAGTGGTCGTCGAATTCTCTGATACCGGTGTGGGCATAAAGGAGCCGGAGCGCGTGTTCGATCCCTTCTATAGCACGAAGGCACTCGGCCAGGGCATGGGGCTGGGACTGAGTGCCGCGTATGGCATCGTTCAGGAACACCACGGCACCATCTCTTGCTGCAACCGTCCTGAAGGCGGTGCAACCTTCCAAGTCCGGCTCCCCGCCTTGCCCACCGACAAAATGATCGCGACAATTACCCCCGCTGCCGGAAGCCGCTCAAGGGTGTAGCAATTTTCCTCGTCGAATGCGCGCCGCTGTTGGGCGGGTCGAGCGTGGCAGTAGCCCTTCTAGAGCCGAGGCCGCGTTGCTCCACAAAGCTCGGCAATACAATGCCGTTCTGCTCGGGCTTCGTTAATACCATCCAGCTGCGAGAAC
>DASQXC010000182.1:0-3221 GCA_035639935.1 Terriglobales bacterium | reverse complement strand
AGAGTATCCAATATGCGCTCGACCATCGCGAAGAGGCGCTGAACTACGCCCTGCAGTTCGCCCGCGAACTCGACCCTTCTCTTGCCGACAAGTTTGTCGGCATGTACGTCAACGAGCGCACGCTGGACTACGGCCAAGATGGCCGGATGGCCGTGCGCCGCCTGCTGGAGATGGGCTACGAAGCAGGGATTATCCCGCACCGAGCCCAACCGGTAGAGTTCGTTGGCTGACAGCATCCTATCGAACAGCGAACACCTGTAGAGATGCAGCATTCTGCGTCTCTCCCACCGGCCTGATCGGAGGAGAAAATGAGCCGGCGCACAGTTATCGACCGGAAGCTTCTCGCGCTGATGTGGGTTGCGGTCATTGTATGCCAATTGGCGAGCGCTACCCTTCATGCGGCAGCAATGACAACAAATCGAGATCAGGCATTACAAACCTTGCGCCGTTATCTGCAGTTACGTACTGAGAATGCGGATTGGAAGGAATACTCGAAACTTATTACGTGGCCGGACGAGCCCTCATGGGATTGTCACTGGGTTATCAGCAAGTACGATATTCGCCAGCCAAGAAAAATCAGAGAAAAAGTTGTCGCAGTGCCGGTGGTGTTCGACCGACTGGGGCTGTTTTGTCATGATTTCGAGTTCAGACCGGAGTCGAAAGTAATGACTGTCAACTACGAACTCGTAAACCGCAGGAGCGGCTGGAAAGTGAATGCTCCAATTCCCGATTATCCCGACATTGGCGCAGACGCCCTCATAAGGATGCTGAGAAACTCAGCTGAAAGTGAACGGGAAACACCGGAACGCAGGGCGCAAGCGGAGACTACAGCTCGCAAAATCACGGAGGCTCTCACTCACTCAAGCGCTACTTCACAGTAGCAGCCCGAACTGCTTCTGGCGCTACTTCACCTCGTGCGTAAACGAGAACACCGGCTCGATATCCACGGGAACACTATTGGCCGCGGCCAGCGCGGACTTCAGCTCAGCCGGCATGGTGTCGTACTTCTTGAACCAGTCCTCGGCACGTGCGCGGTCTCCGGTGGCCTCGATCTCAAGCAGTTCCTTCGCCAGTGACGCGATTGCATCCGGCATCTTGCTGTAGTCCACCGCGTACCGTCCGGAGGCATCGCGGGTGATGGCCTTGCGCTCGAGGAGATAGTTGAACTCCATCATCTCGGCGCGCCCGTGAGCTTCGCCGGTGCCAAAACGCACGGTGCGGAAGATCCCGGCGAGATACGATGAGTAAAATTCCTCGAGGCGTTCCTTGGGTAGTACGCCGTGATCGATCAGCCACTTCAAGCCGAACATCCCGACGATGTCCGCTTTCGCCTCTTCAAGTCCTGAGTAGGCGGGGCCGATAGACTCGCGAATATCCACCTGTTTGCCGCCCACGCGCGCGAACGCAGGACCCAGCCCGTGCGAGATCTCATGCAGGATGGTGCCCGCCATGTAACCTTCTGCGGACGCCTTCGCCGCCTGTTGCGGCTCCATCAAGCGCTTGGCCACCGGCAGGATAATGTAGTTCACCCGCGCATCCATGAAGTTCTTGAAGAAGATCTTCTTGCTGCCCTTCTGCTCGTGGATGCGGGGATCGTTGGGCAGATTGTCGGCCACGGCCTGATATCCGTGATTGAGGTCGCCCGAGCGGAACGGGGCGTCCATCACCTCCATGGGAGTTGCCAGGCCACGCTTCGAGGGCAGGTCTTCTTTCGCCAGCGGCAGCGCCTCCTGTATCTCGGGCACATATTTCTGATAGAGCTCGAGCTTCTTGCTCTCTGCCTCGTTGCGCACCAGCACCGCCCCGCCGTAGGAAGTCTTCACGCCCAGCATGCCGTCAAGATAGGTCTCGTAGGGCGCGAAGATGATGTCGAACTTGGGGTTCTTGAGCTCGAGCCAGGCGAGGTCGCTCTGGAAGTAATCATCAGTCAGCAGGGCTTCGGCGCGCAGTCGCAAGAATTTGGCGTACGCCGGATCGTCGCTCAACTCGGCAGCCTCACGCAGCTTCTTCGCCGCGTCCTCGAGGAAAGATGAGAAGGCCACGTGATAGGGAATACCGGCCAACTCCTCACCATTGCGGCGGACAATCGTGTAGGGGTTATAGATCTCCGGTTTCTTCTCGGGATGGGCCTGGACGTAAGCGTCCAACTGGCCGCGCGTGAGGTCGGGTGGATAAAGGGCACGGCCGGGCGGCATCGGCTGCGTGCCTACAAAAGGCCGGTTTTCGTCGAGCAGGTCGAAACGGCTGCCATTGATATACAGGAACCGCCGCAGCATCTGATCGCGCGGCTCGTTCGCGTTTTTGAGCGATTCGTAAAGCGTCAGCGCCTCGGGATCGCTTTGTCGCCAATAGATATTTTCTATATCCCGGTTGGCTTCGACGAGCTTGTTGACCAACCGGATATCCCGCGGCTTCAGACTCTGTGAGCGGAAGGGCATCTGCACGGTTTTCCAGCGCCCTACACGCTGCGGCAGGTCCTTGGCCACATTCCCCACAGGCTCCGACGGATTGGAGCGTCCGTGGTGTCCGCCCCTGCGCTGCGGGGCTGGGGTAAAGCCGATACAGGTAAGGGAAGCAATCAGGGGAACGAGCCAGAAGGCGAGCTTTCTCATAGCAGGCGGCGATTGTAGCATTCACCTAAGGTCATCGCCGCTTCAACTGCGTTTACCGACGTATGCACGGCTGGCGGCGAACTCGCTGTGGCTGCGGCTATAAAAAATGTAGATCACCAGCCCGATTGCCAGCCACACAAAGAATCGGATCCAGGTGATGACAGTTAGACCAGTCATCAGCCCGCCGCAGAGGACCACGGAAATGAGCGGGAACCAGGGGACCAGCGGTACCCGGAACGCGCGTGAACGGGCGGGCTGCGTTCGGCGCAGAAAAATGACCCCCAGCGACACGAGCACGAAAGCAAACAGCGTGCCGATGTTCGAGAGGTCAGCCGCGTCACCGATGTCCACCAATCCTGCCGGAATACCCACGGCGAAGCCGGCGATCCAAGTGGACCAGTGCGGGGTCTTAAACCGTTTGTGCACGGCGGAGAACACCCGCGGCAGCAGGCCGTCCCGCGACATGGCGAACCAGATGCGCGTCTGACCGTACTGGAACACGAGCAGTGATGAGAGCATGCCGGTGAGCGCACCGATGATAATAATGGCGCGGAAAACCGGTCTCGCGCCCAATGCCTTCAGCGCATACGCCACCGGCGCCTCGGCGGC
>DASQXC010000181.1:0-3322 GCA_035639935.1 Terriglobales bacterium | reverse complement strand
CGGGGAGCGCAAGGGCGCATGCCAGTTCCTCTCGCAGGTTGCGCACCTTGGCTGCATTGGCAAGCCGAGCCGAAATAATCCCGGAAAGCCCCGGGAGGCGTGTGATCGAAAACAGGATTTTCTTGTGCAGGTGCGCCGAGGGATCGCGTGAGATGCCAACGTGATCGAGCTCGGCTGCAGTTATGCCGGCGGCCTCAAGACAGTAGCGGATGGCCAGAGTGGGAAAGCCCGCGCAATGCTTCTTGCGATTAAACCGTTCTTCCTCGACGGCAGCAATTAGCTTCCCGTCATGTATGATCGCGGCCGATGCATCCCCATGGTAAGCATTGATTCCCAGGATGTACAAACTAGCTCCCTGCCGGCTGCCACAATTCAATGATTGTGTAATTGGGTAATTTGGTGATTGGGTAATCGAATGATGCAGATGCCCTGGATTCAGATTACCCAATCACCAAATCACTCAGTCACCCAATCTCCTCTTGTAAATCACCACTTTCGGAATCTTACTTGAACGAGAGCGCCCAGGGGTTTACTGCCTCGATGCGGTTGCTGTGGCCCTCTCCGCCTTGCCGCGTTGCTTTCGCATTTCGAACAGTTTTGCGTCAATGAGAAAGCGGAACCAAAGGCCCTGCAGAAAGTGAAAAATCAGGCCCTCCCTGCCGTCGAGAAAACCCAGGCGCACAAAGTAGCGGTAGAACCAGTAAAGGAAGGCACGCAGGAACAGCGGCAGCCGCCAATAGAGCCCCTCCCGCAACCACCGCCGGCGCTGAATGGGATTGCCGAACCAAGAAGCTGCGACCCGCCCCCCGGGGTGGCAGCATTCCGCGATTTCGCGCGCCTCCAGCTCCGCCCAGCGCACGTGCCGCGCCGACCACACGCTCAGGTCGGAGGTCAGTACGTCGATGTAATCGTGTTGGAGCTTGCGCACGCTGCCGCGCACGATATAGTGCTGGTCGTAGAGGCGCTCTTCGCACGCTCCCCGGTCTTTGCGGAAGAGGCGCATGTGGTATGCGGGATAATGGCCGCCGTGCCGCATCCAACGGCCCATGAACGAGGTGCGCTTGCGGAAGAGAAAACCGTCCACCCCGGTGGGAGGATTGAGCAGGACGCGGTTGATCTCTGCGACCAATTCCGGGGTGAGGCGCTCGTCGGAATCGAGATGCAGGACCCAGTCGGCAGCCAGCGGCAGACAGTTCTGCGCCCAGTTGCGCTGCGCCCCGTAAGTCTCGAACGGGTGTTCAAAGACAATGGCCCCAGCTTGCCGCGCAATCTCACGCGTGCGGTCGGTCGAGCCGGAATCCACCACCAGCACTTCGCAATCCAGATTCTTCAGACTGGCAAGGCATTCGGGAAGGTTGGCTTCTTCGTTAAAGGCAAGCACGATCACCGAGACCCGCGGCTGGCCATCACCGCCCAGCAGGGCTTGACTCACTGCACCAGGACTGGGACCGACTTGTGCTGTTCGAACCAATGTCCCAAGGTCACCATGGCCCAGACGCGCGACCATGCCGGGCTCCGGGGTTCTCGCAAGAAGGTTTTTGTGATCGGCGTGATTCCGCTGGGATCGATCAGGCCGGAGTTTCTCAGCGAGCGCAAGCTCTCTTCCATGGTCTCGCGCAGCGGGCCCAGCAGCCACAAGCTGATGGGGGGCAGGAAGCCCCGCTTGCCCTGCTCCATCTGTTGGCAGCTATAGAGATCGGCGAACATGGTGCGCAGCAGGTGCTTCGAACGCGCACCCGGTGGCAGAAGCACCTGACTCGGCAGGCGAAAGGCCCAGTCCACCACGTCCAAATCGAGCAGCGGCACACGGATCTCCAGCGATGTCGCCATCCCGAAGACGTCGCTATCACGCAGCAGCATGTTCTGTAGATAAAAAGCCGACTCCAGGCGCGCCACCGAGGCCACTGGGTCAGAGGAGACCACCCATCCCTCGCCGCTCAGCTCCGGGACCTGATAACTCGATGAGAGGCCCAGCTCCAAAGGATCCATGCCCAGCCTCGTTAGGCTCTGGTCGGAGAGCAACCGGCGGGTGTGGAAGTAGATCGCGACGAAATCCGGGCCGGCAGCGGCCATGTCCGCCACCTTGGAGCGGACAACCGAACTCATCGGCCGCACCAGATTGCGCGCCAAGGCCGCACGCCAGCTTGGCGGCAGCAACGCGATCCGCGACATCGCAGCATACAGGCGCGGCACGCGGCGGAAGCTGTCATAGCCGGCGAACAGCTCGTCTCCCCCCATGCCGGACAGGGCCACGACGATGCCCTGCCCGTGTGCAGCGCGCGCCACCATGTAGGTGTTAAAGCCGTCCATGGAGGGCTGGTCCATCCAGCTAAGGCCATCGCGAATCCATTCGAGCGCGGTCGATTCATCTACCGGATATTCATGGTACTGCACGCCAAAACGCGCAGCAGTGACGCGGGCAATGGCCGCCTCGTCGTACTCCGGAGTGTCGGAAAAAGAAACCGTGAAAGCGTGCAGGTGCTCGCTGGCGCTCTGGAATTTGCGGGCGATTCCCAGAATCGCGGTGGAATCAAGACCGGAACTCAGGAAAATGCCGAGACGTACGTCGCTCAGCAGGTGCCGCCGCACCGCTTGCTCCAACACTGCGCGGCCCTCTTCCGCCACTTCCTCCACGCTGCGCCCAACGCGGCCCTCTGGCGCTGGGAATTGCCAGTATGTGCCATCGCCGGTCATGCGCCCTCGGATGTCGAACTCTTTCCACGAAGCCCGGGGCAGCGTAAACACGCCCTCGAACATGGTGAGCGGCTCCTGCACAGCGCCATAGGCGAGGTAGCCTGCGAGGGCACGCTGGCTGATCACGGGAGGTACCAGCGCGCTGCTCATGAGGGCGCGCACTTCCGAGGCGCACACGAACCATTGGCCATCGCGCGCCGCGTAGTAGAGGGGTTTGATACCAAAATGGTCGCGCGCGATGACCAAGCGCGCGCGGCGCGCGTCCCAGATGGCGAAGGCGAACATGCCCCGCAATCGCGGCAGGCAATCCAAGCCCCAATGCTGATACGCGCGGAGGAGCACTTCCGTATCGCTGTGGCCGCGGAAGGTGAAGCCCGCCTGCTGTAACTCGCGGCGGAGGTCAGGCGAGTTGTAGATCTCGCCGTTGTACACCAGCACGTCGCCAGTGTCAGGATTGTGCATGGGCTGGTGCCCAAGGGGAGATAAGTCGAGAATGGCCAGCCGGCGGTTGCCCAGGGCCACGATGGCATCGCCCGCCTGCAGCATTACTGCGCCCTGGTCGTCGGGACCACGGTGGGCCTGCGAGTCGTTCATGGCGCGGACCATGGCCGCTGCGCATTCCGGCCTG
>DASQXC010000180.1:0-2650 GCA_035639935.1 Terriglobales bacterium | reverse complement strand
ATTCGTCTTCTGATCACCTGAGACGCTGAGGCGTTTTAGGCACTCCTGATGGCCCCTGCGATCCGTGGGATTGTTGCCGTCAGGAGCCCAACCAACTCCTTTTGGACACGAGCGCCGATCTGCAGCACTTCTTCGTGGCTGATGGGCTGGTCGGAGAGTCCTGCGGCCAAGTTGGTGACACAGGAAATCGCGAGGACCCGAATTCCCATGTGGCGCGCCACAATCACTTCGGGCACGGTGGACATGCCCACCAAATCAGCGCCGATTATCTTGAGATATCGAATTTCGGCCGGGGTTTCATAGGAAGGCCCGGGCAGGGCCGCGTACACTCCGCTGCCGAGCCACAGCCCGAGGCGCTGCGCTTCCTCCTGGGCAATCCGCTGGAACTCGGGATCGTAGGCCGAGGTCATGTCAAAAAAGCGCAAGCCGAAGCGCTCATCGTTTGGCCCCGTAAGCGGGCTGACGCCCTGCAGATTGATGTGGTCGCGAATCAGCACCAGGCAGCCGGGATGCAGGTGGCTGCCGATGCCGCCGGCGGCGTTAGTCAGAATGAGAGCGCGAATGCCCATTCGCCCAAACACGCGGATGGGAAAGGCGACCTCTTTGATTGAATATCCTTCGTAGAGATGCACGCGGCCTTGCATGACGGCGACCGGCGTGGCAGCGATCCGGCCTGCTACCAGGCATCCGGCGTGCCCGATCGCAGTGGAGCGCGGAAAATGCGGGATCTCAGAGTAGGGGATGCGCACGGCATCGGCCATGCCATCGGCAAAGCCGCCCAGCCCCGAGCCCAGCACCAGCCCTATTTGTGGGCGGAGCGCGGTTTGGGAGCGGATGAACTCGGCCGCCGCTTCAGCGCGCGAGAATTCGTCCAATGGACCGGATTGGGCAGCGACCGTCATTGGGTCGTCGAATTGCAGCAGGGTGTTTTTCACCGCCGAGACGCCGAGGTCTGTTCTTTGTCAATCTTGAGCGTTCTCGGCGGTTGTCCTGTCTCTGCTATTTCACCAAAATGCCCACGATGGAAGCCGACATCAGATTCGCCATGGTGCCCGCGATCATGGCGCGGAAGCCCAGCCGGGCCAGTTCGCCGCGCTTGTTCTGAGCCAGCGCACCGATGCCGCCGATCTGTATGCCGATGGAGCTAAAGTTAGCAAACCCGCAGAGCGCGAAGGTGGCGATAGTGAACGATCGCGGGTCAAGCGTCGCTTTCTGCGCGCCCAGCATGGAATAGGCCACCAGTTCATTGATCACCATGCGTGTGCCCAGCAGATTGCCAACTGCAAGACAATCCTTCCACGGAATACCAATTACAAACGCGACCGGCGCAAACACCACCCCGAAGATCTTTTCCAGGCTGGCCGGGAACCACGAAGCCACGTGGTGGTGAATTCCGCTGAGAATCCCGTTCACCAAATAGATCAAGGCCAGGAAAGAAATCAGCATGGCGGCGACGTTCAGCGCCAAATGCAGCCCGTCTATGGTGCCGCGAGCGATGGCACCGAGGACGTTCTCGTCCTTAGGTATCGAGGCGGCATCAATCTCGACGGAGGCAAAAGCCGGCTGCGCGCCCGGTTTCAGCTTGCCGGAGGTCAGCGGTGTCTCCGTCTCCGGCACCAGCGTTTTGGCTACCAGGATCGTGCCCGGGGCGGTCATGATGACTGCGCTCAGCAGGTGCTTGGCCTCAATGCCATAGAGAATGTAGGCGCCCATGATGCCGCCGGAGACATGGGCCATGCCGGCGGTCATCACGGTCATCAGCTCGGAGCGGGTGAGGGAGGGCAGGAACGGGCGGATGGTCAGCGGCGCTTCGGTTTGTCCCATGAAGATGCTCGCGGCGACATCGAGCGATTCGGCGCCGCTCGCCCCCATCCGCACCATGATCTTGGCGAACTGGCGGATGATGAACTGCATGATGCCGAAGTGATAGAGCACGGCAAAAAAAGCGGAGATGAAGATGATCGTGGGCAGCACCTGGAAGGCGAAGGAGAATCCGAGTTGGCCATTCTTCTTCCCCAACTCGCCAAAAACGAATGACGAGCCAGCGAAGGAGTAGTTGAGCAGGCGCTCCACGCCCCTGCCTGCGGCCTTCAGCAGTTTCTCCCCAAAAGGTAATCGAAGAACGAACAGCGCGAAAAGGAATTGAAGGCTGACCCCCCAGATCAAAGTTGTTATGCTGATCTTGCGGCGGTTGGTGGAAAACAGGAAAGCAAGGCCAAGCATGGTGGCCAGGCCGACCAATCCCATCAGGCGGCCCATGCGCAGCTCCCGGTTGTCAGTTGCCAGTTGCCACTACAGTTGTTGCCGGTCGCCAGTCGCCAGTCGCCAGTTGCCAGATGTAACGCCGCCGTCCCGGCGGCGTCTGGCCGCCATTGTGGGCAAGATGCCCGCAACCACAGCCGGCCAGAGGCCGGCGCTACATTTCTATCCGCCCACTTCGACATGTCGCGTCCCTTGAATAATTTTGTGAATCAGCGGCCGCCGGGAAGCTGGCGGCTGTGGTGCGATCGAATAGCTTTCCTCCAGCAGCCGCCGTGCTGCATGCAGCCGGGCGTCGGAATTGTAATGGATGGTTGCGAGCGGTTCCCCTGCTTGGACCGGGTCGCCGACCTTCTTGTGCACGACGACACCCACCGCGGGATCAATGGAG
>DASQXC010000179.1:0-3729 GCA_035639935.1 Terriglobales bacterium | reverse complement strand
CCATTCAGCAGATATTCGCTCTCGCCGGTGCGGAACAAGCGCCGCGTGATCATAATCTGCCCCGCTTTGAACTCCTGCCGCTTGAACTTGCGCCTGCGAATCTTCAGCACAACGTTCGGCTGCGCCGCAGCATCGGCGTGTCCCTCGGCCCCTGCTTCCTGTTCGCTGCTTACTCCCTCAACTCCGGCCCCTGCCCCCTCCTGGCTGCCTGCTACTCCCTCGGGCATTTCTTCCGCCGGCAAGGGCTGCACTTCGGCGATATGTGCCTCGGTATCAGCGGCGGCCTCGGCACGCACCGCGGCTTCGTCCCAGTCCTCTTGCGGAATTTCATCGACAATCTCGAGCTCTGGCTCGGGCTCGGAAACGTCTCCGCCTTCGTACACCTCGGGATCAATGAGTGTCAGCGACACTTCCGCCATGCCCGTGGGATGGCGGTCGCGCGTGCCGGCGAAGATGATGTCCTCCATGCGCGCCCCGCGCAGCGTCTTGGCCGATTGCTCGCCCAGCACCCAGGAGATGGCGTCAGCGATATTGGATTTCCCGCAGCCGTTAGGCCCTACAATGGCAGCGATGCCCTCGCCGTGGAACCTCAATTCAGCGCGGTCGCAGAATGACTTGAACCCCAGAATTTGCAGTTTCTTCAGTTTCAGCACGAAAACCCCTTTGGCTGGTCGGAAAAGCGGGCCGGCTTCCCAGCGTAAACAAACAGGACATAGCTGGGAATCCTCGGGCAGGAAAACGGAGCTTCACCTGCATTTTCCGCTAACTGTAGCGACGATGTCCGGCAGGGTCAAGCACAATGGCACAATATGTTGCGTGCCATTCTGGATAACCCCTTTTCACTGGACATACAGTGCGGCCGCCAGCACCCTTTGGGGTGAGAAAAGGACGGGAGAAATTTGCCAGAAAGCTCTCTGAATGTATTCCCGAGAAGCACCGGAATCAATGCCATTCTTGGTGCCGGAGGCGCCGCCGGTCTACCTTGAATCGCCACAAACAAGTTGCGGACAGGCTCTTGCCCCTGCAATCTGGCCGTTCGAGACCGCGAATGCGTTGCTGGTCGGCGGGAGGCGTAAACGTCTCACCCTGGCTCAGGTAGCCTCCGTTTTGCAGCACATTTCCGACCTGCCGATCACAGTAGACCCTGTGCAAATGGACCGAGCATTTGGCCAGGTTCTGGCGTTGCGCGCCAAGAGCAATTGAGCGTGTACGATGCCGCATACCTTCGAGCTGGCTCTTCGCGAAGCCTTGCCGGTGGCCACAGTGGGTCAGGGACTGCGCCGTGCGGCGCAGCATGCCGGGATTGCATTGCTCAAAGTCTGGCGCGAGCACCCGCTACTTTGACGCGGGGCTCTCGGCGAAGCGCGCCAGATCCCTGAGCGTCTCATAGGGCAGGTTGGTAATGCCGGCAATCTTACGGCCGTTGAGGAACACGGTGGGCGTGCTGGTGACGCCCACCGACTTGCCCAATTCGAGCGACTGGCGTACCGTCCTGGCGGTTTCGGGGCTGGCAGCACAGGCTGAGACCTTAGCGGTGTCGGCACCGGCAGCGGTTGCGTGCTCCCTCAGCTTGGCATCTGCATTCTGCGCATCCATGTTGAGTTGGTCGTTGTAGACGGCGTTCACAAATTTCCAGAACGCCGCGTTGTTTTCTCGGCCGATGCACTCCGCCCATGAGGCCGCCTTGAAGGCCCAAGGATGCACGTTTTCCAGCGGGAACTGGTGGAAGATGAAACGCGCGTTGGGGAAATCGGCTAGTAGTTTGTCAATAATGGGTTGTGCGCTTTTACAGTGAGGACACTGTAAGTCACTGAACTCGACGATGGTCAAGGCGGCATTCGCCGGGCCGCGCGCAATGCCCGTGTTGCTAGACGCCAGCTCTTTGCGGGTGGCGGCAAAGGGGTCGGCGCCGAAGGGAATAACCTCGCCGGTAAACGCGTGTTTCTCGTCGGGGGTGACGTAGAGCACCATGGACTGCTGTTGTCCGCTCTTTTCCATGGTCACCATGACTTCGGTGAAACCCGGCACTTCGGAAGGCCGGATCTGGGCCACCTTCCAGGTAAGACCGGAGTCGTAGCCGAACCAGTGCTGCATGAAAGACTCCACGGTAGCCTTCGAGGGAAGCCGCGTGGAAGTCGGCGCCGAAGGCGGGTTGGAGCTACTGGCAACCTGTTGTCCCCAGTTCGTCGCTGCCAGCAACAGCATCAGTAGCATGAACCTGTACTGCATGATTACTTCTCAGACCTCCGATTTCTGAGCGATGGGGAAGCGCCGCCCCATCCCGAAGGCTTTCTCGGTAATCTTGATCCCCGGCGCCGCCTGCTGGCGCTTGTACTCACTGCGCTCGACCATAGATGCTACTTTGCGCACCAGTTCCAGGTCATAACTACGTTCCGCTGCGATCTGCTCGGGGGTCTTCAGGTCTTCGATGTAGTCCTCCAGGATGGTATCCAGCACCTCGTAAGGCGGCAGCACGTCCTGATCGGTCTGGTTGGGGCGCAGCTCGGCCGAGGGCGGTTTCTCCAGCGTGGATTTCGGGATGATCGGCCGCCGCGAATTCACGTACTGCGCCAGGCGGTACACCATGGTCTTGGGCACGTCCGAGATCACTGCCAAGCCACCGACCATGTCGCCGTAAAGCGTGCAGTAGCCCACCGCCAGCTCCGACTTGTTGCCGGTGGTCAGGACTAGCGACCCGAACTTGTTGGAGAGCGCCATCAACAGCGCACCGCGGATGCGTGCCTGGATGTTCTCCTCGGTTGCGTCCTCGGGTCTCGCTGCGAAAATCGGCTTGAGCGCCTTGCGGTAATCATCGAAAATCTCTGTAATGCGCACTATCTCGAAGTTGATACCGAGATTGTTGACCAAGGCGCGAGCATCCTCAATGGAGCCGCGCGAGGAGTATGGCCCCGGCATGCTCACCCCGGTGACGTTCTCGGCCCCCAGTGCGTCCACGGCAATACAAGCCGTCAGGGCCGAATCGATGCCCCCGCTGAGGCCCACGATGACTCGCTGGAAGCCACATTTGCGCACGTAGTCGCGCGTGCCCAGCACCAGTGCGGCATAAGCGCTGGCTTCCAGGCCTTCTATCTGCGGGTGCATATCGCCGGCCAGCGTTTCTGTGTCGAGGAAGACCAAGTCGTCCTCGAACGACTTGGCTTGAGCCACCACCTGTCCCTCGGGTCCCAGGGCGAGGCTGGAGCCGTCGAAGACCAACTGATCATTGCCGCCCACCTGATTTACCATCACCAAGGGCGCCTTGTACTCGCGGGCGATGGCTGCCAGCATCCGCCTGCGGAACTCACGCTTGCCGATGTGAAACGGCGAGGCCGAGATATTGATGAGAAAGTCGCCGCCGTCGCCCATCAGCATTTCCACCGGATCGATGCCATAAAGGCGGCGGTCCCAAAAATGTTTGTCGTTCCAGGCGTCCTCGCAGATGGTGAGGGCCAGGTTGCGTCCGGCGAAAGGGAAGACCTCCTGCTTTTTGGCGGGAGCGAAGTTGCGCGCTTCATCGAAAACGTCGTAGGTGGGGAGCAGCATTTTCGACTGGATGAACTCGATCCGCCCCTCACGCAACATCGCCGCCGAGTTCATGACCGATTTGCCTGTTTCCGATTGCGTTGGTGTCACCAATCCGAGGACCACCGCCATCCCGCGCGTGTTCTCCGCGATCTTGGAGGCCGTGCGACAATTAGCCTCGACAAATGAGCGCTTTTCCACCAAGTC
>DASQXC010000178.1:0-3819 GCA_035639935.1 Terriglobales bacterium | reverse complement strand
AAGAATCCGAGCAGCAGCACGATGCTCGCCGCCAACGCAGTCACCACCGCCTTTTGCGAGATCGCGATGGGCGCACGGCCGCGCCGCATCATAAGCGGCGGCGTGCGGTGGCGAGTGCGCTGCGGTTGCTGCCAGGGTATTTTTTTCGCAGTGGCAAGCTTTTTGGGAGACGGGAGTTCCGCCGCCGGCGTTACGCTCAGAGCCTCGTAAGCAGTCTCGCCGCCGGTAGGTTGAGTTGCTTCTGGGATATCAATCTGCTGCGATTTTTGTTGCCGCGCGGCTTCACGCTCGGCCCTGATTCTGCCTTCGTGTATCTCAGCGATCCGCGCCTGCTCCCGTTCCGCCTGCTGCTCGGCCTCGATGCGCGCCTGCTCTTGTGCCGCTCGCAAGGCGGCCCCGCGCTCGGATTCCATCCTTGCGCGCTCTTCCGCTGCCTTTTCAGTGGCAACGCGGCGCTGTTCCGCCTCCTGGCGCTGTCGCTCGATCTCCTGCTGCACGCGCTCGCGGGCCCGCTGTTCCTGCTTTCTGACCTCCTCTTGCTCGCGGGCCATTTCTGCGTCGAGCTTCAGCCTGCGCTGCTCGGCGCGGCGCCGGCCGAAATCGCGAACAGGATTACACGCGGAGTTCCAGGCTTGCGCCAACCCTGCAGCCCCCTGCGCCCTGCCGCGGCTGAGCATGGAGACAAGCGCTCTTCCCATAGTGTTGGGGTGCTCCCGCCGTTCCGTCTCTTGTTCCGCGGAAAACTCGACTGGCCGGCCGGTGATGTCATAGGCCACTGGAATCCTTGCTGCCTGCGGTTGCGCATTCTCTGTTGTTGAAGATGTCTTCTGAGCCAAGGGGTCGTCGCGCTGTTGTTGGATCAGCGCCTGAACATGTGCCACCGCCTCCTCAGGCTTGCATCCTTCGAGATTGAGTTCAAGCTCTGCCGGGTCCACGCAGAGCTCCCCGGGTGAGATCGTTTCGACGGTGTATCCCTGGGAACGCAGATACTCGGATACGGCTGTTGTATGTTGTGGGGTGCCGGTGATAATCCGCGCAACGGGCATCGGTTTTTCGCCTTCGGTCGAATTATGGACGGGCATGCCGGGAGACAGCAAAACCGTCGGCTGCTGCTTAGATGCCAGCGGCCGTCTCCAAGGTCGCCAGATGTCCACGGAGTGAGCAAACTGCCCCGCCAAATCTAGTGGTATTTCTCCAGAGTCGCGGCCGCCTGGGACAGTGCGGAGGTGAGCGCCCCCAGTTGCTGTTCGGTGGCGCGCAGATCACCGGCATCGATGGCCTCGTTGACCCCGGGGATCACTGCGGCGGCATATCCCGCATAGCGACCGGGAGCATAAATGGCGTGCCGGAACCAGGGGCGCCCGGGCAGACCATGGGATAGAAGCAGGGCGCGTTCGGCTTGCCTTAGGGCGCGATTCAGAGCCTCAGCCTCAGAGCCATCTTTCGGCTGCAGGTGGACTATAGCCGCGCCGGCGCCCGCGAAGCGCTCTGCTGCTTCCAAAGCCGCGGCAAACGACGGTGGTTTGCTGAAGGTCTTCTCCGCCCTCTCCTGGGCGGAGCGGAGATAGGCTGCGATCTCTTTTCCATAGTTCTCGTAGTCGTAGGGAAGCACGTCCGCATCTGCAAACCGCAGTACCTCGATGCCAAACACGCGTGCCATCTCCTGCTCGTAAGTGAAATCGGGATCGGCAAAGCGCTTGAACCAGGCGAAGTCATCGAAGGTGGAGTGATAGACCCCGTAGCTGCCGCTCGATGCCAGATCGGTCGAGGGAATGCCCAAGTGCTGTAAGAAAGCTGTGTAGTCGGAACCACTGCCCAGGTCTCCGACCGGAACATCGGACTGCAGCTGCACTACCGGGATGCGTCCGGAGCCGGTGACCTCCGGTTGCTGCGGCTTCTCGCCGGCGGCCCGCCAGGCCTCATAGACCGTCCCGCCTTTCGGGCTGGAGACGGCCTTGGCGACGTCACGCATGAACTGCTTCAGGCTGGGGACGGCCGAGGCACCGAAGGTCGGGCCCGAGACCGCCGAGTCCAGGTTGAGGTAAGCGACGGCGTGATCGAGTTCCGTGGCGTGCTGCTCCGCCCATTCAGTCGAGCCCATCAGGCCGTGTTCCTCGCCGTCCCAACTGCCGAAAATAAGGCTGCGCTTGGGCCGCCATCCAGTCTTGAGCAGTTGTCCGATGCCTCGAACCGCTTCGAGCATCGCCACTGTGCCACTCCCAGGATCCACCGCACCGTACACCCATGAGTCGCGGTGATTTCCGGCCAGCACCCATTCATCGGGATAGACGCCGCCGGGAACCCGGCCGATCACATCCCAGATACTGCGATATCCGTAGTCCTGCTTGAGGTGCATGCGTACGCGCACCGGCCCTGGGCCGAGGTGATAGGTGAACGGCAGTGCGCCTTGCCACTCGCGCGGCGATTCCGGCCCGGCAAGATGTTTCAAAATGGGCTCAGCATCGGCCCATGACAAAGGCGTGGTGGGGACTTTTGGCATATCGGCCTGTTGCGGCGGTGTGCGCTGCGATGGCGCCAAGCTGGGTAGCGAGGCGATGCCCGGAGTTGTGGGATCGCCGGGAATGTTGAAACTGTATCCGATCGAGCCCCGTTGCACAGCGGTTGCCGGACGCCATGGCCCTTTGGGATAAGGATCGCCCTTGAAGTATCCGTCCTCCAGCGGGTCGGAGTAGATCAGCATGCCGGCCGCCCCGAATTGCTGGGCAAGCAGCGCCTTTACACCGCGATAATTGCTGCCGTAGCGCACAATGACGATTTTGCCGTGCACATCAATCTTCATCTGCTCCAGGCGCTTGAAGTCCTCCATGCGGCCGTAGTTGGCGTAAACCACCTCGGCCTCGACATCGCCCGAAGGCGAAAACCCGCTATAGGGAATCACGATGCGGGGGTCGTCCTGGTAGGGATCGCCGTTCACGCGCTCGCGGCTGGGACCGTGCATTTTGACGCGGCGGGGTGCCACCACGTCCACGCTGATCTCTGAAGGATAGTTAAACCAAACCTTGTACTCGACAATCTCGGTTTCCAGGCCGGCCTCCCGGAACTTCTGCGCCACAAAATCAGCCGTCTTCTTGTCTTCGGGAGAGCCGGCGATGTGCGGCGCCGACGTGAGCACGCGCAGGTCTTCTTCGGCAATTTTGGGATCGGGAACGCTGAGGAAGAGCTTATCAATCTCCGCTTGGGTACGAGGTTCGGGGGAAGTCTGCGCACGCGAGCCTTGTCCGGAGACCGCGATGAAAGCGACGAACAGCGATACCAGGATGAGACGCTTCATCGTGCCATGACCCTGCGCAGAACTCTGGAGCGCCGGAAAAGAACTGACAATATACCAGCGCGGCGACGGAGTTATTTCGCGAGTACGCCACTTTGCGTTACGCGGGGTGCCCACCCTTGGCCGATTTTGCCAAGGGTCGGGTCTTTCCACGACGAGTGCCCACAAGTAACGGGGCAGGATGAATCCCGGGACCACGCACATGGTCTACAAACCTAAAGGGTGGAATGGACGTCAGGACAAGGGCTGGCAGAAGGTGAAATGAAAACCCCACCCGAGCAAAACCGGCTCGGGTGGGGCACCCCATGGGACGCCGCGCTGGGACTCGCGGAGGTTGATTGACTATCCTCCACCCCCGGCCTACCATCCCTTTATTTTCAAGGTGAGGTGCCCTTGACCGGCCAGACCATCGCTCATTACCGCATTCTGGAGAAGCTGGGCAGTGGCGGCATGGGAGAAGTCTATGGTGCGGTGGACATCCGCCTGGGCCGCACTGTCGCCGTCAAATTTCTCAGTGAGCGGCTGGCCGG
>DASQXC010000177.1:0-2672 GCA_035639935.1 Terriglobales bacterium | reverse complement strand
CTCCACGAGGCTGCGGGACACCCACAGCCCCAGCCCGCTGCCCTGCTCGCCCTTGGTGGTGAAGAATGGTTCAAAGAGCCTGTGGCGGACTTCGTGGGGAATGCCGCAGCCGTTGTCGGCGATGGTGATGCGGATGCCCCCGCTCCCCAGCCTTCCAGCCCCGCGAGTCATAGACGTGGATGAAGAGTTTGTTGCCCTTCTCAGCAAGCGCTTCGCACGCGTTCACGATCAGGTTGGTGAGCACTTGCCGCAATTCCCCGGCGTTGGCGACCACCACCCCGGCGCTGTCGTACCGCTTTTCGATGCAGATCCCCAATGGCTCGATGCGGTGCCCGTACAGGGTCAAGATGTCGTCGATCACAGCGCTCGCCCGCACCTCGCTTGTAGTGGCGTATTCGCCCTCATGGTGGAAGCCCAGCGTCAGCTTGGTGATCTGCCCCATCCGCTTGATCTCATCCCGCGCGGAGCGGATGAACTCCTCGCGGGCGGTTTGGGGCAGGTCGCCACGCTCAAGCAGGAAGAGTAGGTTGGCGACTGCCTCCAGCGGGACGTTGATCTCGTGCGCGACCGCAGCCGCCATCCGTCCCGCGACTGCCAGCCTCTCTGAGTTGCGCAGGGCTCGCTCCGCCATCTTCACCTGCGTGAGGTCGCGAGCTATGCTTGAGGCCCCGATGACCTTCCCCTCGGTGTCGCGGATAGGCGAGATGGTTGTGCCGACGCTCAGTACCCGGCCGTCTTTCGCCACGCAGGCACTGTTGTGCAGCGGCACCGCTTTGCCCTGCCTGATCAGATTGAGGACGGGTTCCAGCTCTTGGATTCTGTCGGGGGGGAATAAGATGGACGCCGGCTTCCCGACAATCTCCTCAGCGCGGTAGCCGAACATTCGCTCCGCCGCCCTGTTCCACGTGGTCACGATGCCGTCGAGGGTCTTGCTGTAGATGGCATCGTTCGAGGACTCCACAATGGCCGCCAGTTGGGCATGTGCCTGCTCGGCACGCTCTTTGGCGTGCTCTTCCGACACGCGTCTTCTGCCTTCGACCCAGTGCATCACTGCATATATGCCCAGCACGATGATCTGCGGATCGATCGCGTGGCGCTTGTCCATGTCCGGATGGGTGATGTAGTACACAATCGGGAAACCGAGGATCAATAGGGCATAGGGAATGGCCGCCACATGGCGAGTGCGGCAGGCTGTGCATATGCCCCAGAGCATTAGGGCCGAAAGCACGGTGGCAAAGCCAATGTTGGGAATCTCGAACGGTTCTTGCGAGAGAAACCGTGGGCTTAGGCTCCAGAATCCCGTCCATACGTAAACGAAACGTCGGAAACTTGTCCACGCGAACATTCCGGGATGGTCTTCCACCCAGGAGATTGCCTGGCGTCTCTTCGCCTCCATGTACTTCAATTCGCCCAGAGAGATGAACTGCCGTAGTTCGCTGGGGTCATTAAGGGGGTGCGTGGAATCGGGCTGGACGTCCGAAGTGTCGCCGGCATTGCCCACATGCAGCTCCAGCCAGAAGCCGTCGCGCAGTGGGATGACCTGGTGGAATACAATGTAGTTCCGTAAACACCAGGGGGAGATTACGAGGAAAAACGCCGCCGCACTGGTGGCGATTGAGCGACTCCACATCGCCCCCTGCTTGTGCAGGCGGTATATCAGCCAGCCCCCGAGGAAGGGTGCAACGCCTAGGGCCACAGGATTCGGCAGGGCATTGAAGCCCCATAGCAATCCATAGTCGACCCAGGTGAACCAACCTGAATCCTTCCCCAGGCGCAACGTTGCCATGAAAACTACGCTCAGCAGCAGCGCAGCCAGGGTGGTGTTCCAGACACGTGCCGCAGAAAAGGAGACCGCATAGGGGAATAACGCCCACGCCCACCCTGACCAGCAGGCAACGCGCCCGCCAAAGCTCTGCCGCGCTGCCGATAGATCGGCAGACAGGTTAGCGCCGAGAAGACGCTGTTTAAGCCCAATATGGCCAGTGCAGACTCTTTGCTGAATGTGCCAAAGAGCCTGAAAGTTCCGGCCAGCAAGTAAGTGTAAATCGGGGGTAGCAAGGCCGAGGGCCCACCGCCTTCGGGCAGAGGCGAACTGAATCCCTCGCCGGCGGCAATAGCGCGGGCTGTGCTGCCGGTTTCCCAACCGAACACCGCGTCAGCGCGACGAGCACCATCGCCGTCATGGAACACCGCAGCCGCCGAACGGCCCTACCGCCCATCATCGAGCGAATTCTCCGGTTGTGGTAAGGACGTCTTTGTCCTCGCGGGCACCGGCCTTCGATACCTGGTGTGGCTCCGGGCTGCGGATGTTCCAGCGCTTCAGCCACAGGAATAGAATCACTAGTCCCCATAAGTGGTAACCGAGATTGGCCCGCCTTTCCAAATGATTGCCGATGACGGCCTTAATTCCTTCCCAGTGGAGCAGGCCGGTCTGCTTGACCGCCGACTCGGTGACAGTTTCGAGCAGCAGCGGCTTCAACAGCCCGCGGAACCAGTCGTGCGCTGGGATGTCAAAGCCCGACTTCTTGCGATGGAGAATGGAGTGCGGCAGCTTATCCTTCATCAGCTCCTGGAGGATGAGCTTCAGCTTAGCCCCCCGGACCTTAAGATTTTCCGGCAGCGCGGCGGCGAATTCCACGATGCGATGGTCGAGGAGGGGCGGGCGCACCTCC
>DASQXC010000176.1:0-5324 GCA_035639935.1 Terriglobales bacterium | reverse complement strand
ACGGATAAGTGACTGTTACCGAGACCCTCCCGGGCGGCACATATCCGTTGGCCAGATAGTCTGGATACTGCACAGTTACATTGCTTGCGCTGAAGCCCGGCTGCACCGCGGTTTTTGCCACCCAATTGACCACTGTGGCCTTGGTCTGGGTTGCTGTAGGAGCATCCGAGCTGTGGGTGATCGCATAACGGACGCCTTCGTTGGCGGCTTCCGAGAGGACACAGTAGGTGTAAACCGCGAGCGACAACTCCATGGTCCAGAACACCACTGACAGGACGGTCAGTATGATCAGCGAGAATTCCATCAGTGCCGTCCCACGCTCGGCGCATCCCCTGGACCCGCAACAGCGTCGGTTCTGGATCGCGCTTGTCATTGCGTTGCTCGCATTACCACCTGCCAATGCAGGGTTCGGGGCGTCAAAATGTTGAAGACAGTACCCGGGATGAGTGGACTGGTGGTGTAATAAATGTCCACGCATTGGGCCACCAGCGCGGGAGCTTCGGGATCGTGGTTAGGCGACGCAATGGGGCAGAGCGTGGCTGCCGCAGAGTTATATGACTTGCACTGCGCTGACTGCGTGCTCGTGCCCGGGTTGTTGATGCCGTAGGACATGGTGCACACCTGCACGGGAGAGCCGGCCGCGGCGGGAACGGCGCCGCTAGCCGACTCATTCACCAGCGCATACACCGAGTCCGCAGGAGGTACGGCCGACTGGTTCGTCCCTTGAATCGAGTACTCTGCCCCCGACCGCGGCGCGGCAGCCAGGTTCACCTCAACATAAAAGAGATAGCCGACGTTGACCGCGTTCAAGACCAAGGTGAGAAGCACCGGCAGCAGCATCGCGGTTTCAATCAGGCTCTGTCCCGCGTTGCGTTTGTAAATCGGCTTGATGCGCCCGTGTTTCATCGCCAATGTCATCCAAGGGCTGTCATTCTGAGCCGCCCGAGCCGAGCCCGCGTTGGCGGGCGAGGTGAGGGCGAGCGAAGTTGAGCCGCTTTGCGGGCGTCTGAGCCCGCAGGCGAAATCCCGAGCGAAGCGAGGGAACCGGATAATGCTGGTCCCGCCCGTATGGAAGTCCCGGCTGGATATTCGCCTCAACGAACCGAATGGGCCGAAACCAAATGGTCAAGATCCTTCGCACGCGCTCGGTCGCCCACAGGGCGGGCTCCCTCGCGCGGCTCAGGATGAGACTACCGGTAAGCGACCACTAGTCGAGACGCAATCATCCGTCCGCGCGTGCGAATCACCGCCCGGACCCCTGCCCGCTGTCACCGCATGCTTTACGCGGCCGGGCGCCGTTTCGCAGCCATCCGCTTACGCCGTGCAACCAGCGCGTACAGAATGACCAAGAACAGAATCGCTGCGACCACACGAATGATTGTTGCTGTATCCACGACTAATTCTCCTTAACACTCAATTTTTTCGTTCCTACCCGGCTCCCTCTAGCCACTCACAAACCAACGCTGCATCTCACTTAAAAATCTCTCCAAATGTTCGCGAGATAGTCACGACTGCGGGCCCAAGCAGCACTACAAACAGAGCCGGCAATATAAACAACACGAGAGGAAATACCAGCTTTATGGTCGTCTTTGCGGCCCGCTCTTCGGCTTTCTGTGTCCGCCGCAGGCGCAGGCTATCGGCGAATTGACCCAGCGAATGCGCCACGGGAGTACCGAAGCGCTCCGTCTGCGCCAGCATGCTGATGAACTGGCGAACGACGTCGAGGTCCACACGCTCGGACATGCTGCGCCAGGCTTCGAGACGCGGCTTGCCGGCGCGCTGCTCGCGGCTGATCAACTGCAATTCCTCGGAGAGCGCCGGCCCTGTGGGCTTCATCTCCTGGCCGACACGGACCAGCGCCTGATCGATTCCCAAGCCCGCCTCCATGCAGATCACCAGTAGATCGAGCGCATCCGGCAAAGAAGCTTCTATCGCCTTGCGCCGCCCGGAGATCATGCTCGTCAGGATGTAGTCAGGGGCAAAGTAACCCACAGGCAGAGCCAGGAAGCCGATCAACAACTGGTTGCTGGTAGCAAAGGTGGCCGCTACCAGGCCGAGCAGAGGCAGAAGCAACTTTGCGGCGACGAATACCTCCATGTGCTCGGGTTTGCGGTAGCCGGCCACGCTGAGGCGATAGGCGAGATTCTCGTCATTGCTTGTGATCAGCTTGGGGATCGGTCCCAACAGACCTGTGACGGAGGCGATGCTCGCAGCAAGCGACTTTTGCTCGACGGGAAGCGTGGACTTGCTGCTGCCCGCGATCTCCATCAGCCGCGCCGCTATTGGGTCTTCCCTGGTCGTGAGCAATACCAGCGCTGTAATCAGCAGAAGCGCTGTTATGGCCGCCGAGATGGCAAACAACAACATAATGCATTCACACCTTGACCCGGATGATGCGCCGGATCGCCAGTATGCCAATCCCCATCAGGACTAGAGCACCCACCACCAGGTGCCGGCCGAGCGGGTCAGTAGCCAGCACGCGAGCATAGCCGGGGTTGAGGATGTTCATCAGCGCGAAAATCGCGAACGGCATAAGGCACAACACCCAGCCAGTGGCGCGCGCCTGGGCCGAGTGGATCCTCATCTGCCCCTCGATCCGCACGCGCTCGCGAATCAGGCGCGAGGTTTTATCGAGGATCTCCGCCAGATTGCCGCCCGTCTCCTTCTGCACCAGGATGGCGGTAATCACGAAATGCAGGTCTTGGATCGGCACACGGCGGCCCAGGTTGAGCATGGTTTCGCGGAACGGCAATCCGAAGGTCTGTTCCTCGGCGGCCTGGCGGAATTCAGGGCCGACCGGGTCGGAGATTTCGGTGGCTACCAGTTCCACCGTTGCCGGCAGGGCCTGGCCTGCGCGCAAGCCGCGGGACATCATGTCAATGGCCTCGGGCAGTAAGGTTCCGAAGAGCTTGAAGCGGGCGCTTCGTTTGCGAGCGACGTAGGCATACGGCAACGCGCCCAGCAGTAATCCGGGCGCCCAGCCGGCCAGACTGGGCTCAATCCACCAGTTTCCCAGAAACGCACCCAGCGCCACCGATGCAAGGCTGAGAAACATGAAACGTCCCACCGTCCAGGGCACCGCCGACTGATCGAGCAGGGCCTGCAGCCGCAGACACAGACGATTGTGCCGAAGGAACTGATCGACCGCTGCGATGCTGCTGAACCGGATCTCCTTGACGATGCTTTCCGCGTCGTCGCCCGTCGAGGCCGCCGGCTGTTTGTCGAGCGCCACCAGCCGGGCATGGATCCGCTTATCGACTGCGGTCGGTTCGGTGAAGAACGCGACCGCGGCAAACGCGGAAACCAGCACGATCAGGAAGATGGTGACAATCGGCACCGGTCCTAGACCTCCAGCACATGATCGAAAAGCGTTGGCGACAACTGAATGCCGGAAGCCTTGAGCTTCTCGGCAAACATAGGCCGTATTCCCGTAGCGCGGAACCGTCCCAGCACGCGGTTGCTGGCGCTGATCCCCAATTTCTCGAAAAGGAAAATGTCCTGCAGCATCACCATCTCGTCCGAGATGCCGGTGACCTCGGAGATGTGGGTGACGCGCCGCGAGCCGTCACTCAGTCGCGAGCAGTGCATGATGATGCTGACGGCCGACGCGATCTGCGCTCGAATGGCCCGGTTGGGCAGATTCAAGTTGCCCATCAGGCACATGGTCTCCAAGCGGGCAATGGCGTCGCGCGGGCTGTTGGCGTGGACGGTGGTGATCGAGCCGTCGTGGCCGGTGTTCATGGCCTGCAGCATGTCGAGCGCTTCTTCGCCGCGCACCTCGCCCACGACGATGCGGTCGGGACGCATGCGCAGCGCGTTGATGACCAGCTCGCGCGTCCGCACCGCGCCTTTGCCTTCCACGTTCGGCGGGCGGCACTCGAGGCGCGCTATATGCGGCTGCTGTAACTGCAGCTCGGCAGAATCTTCGATGGTGACGATGCGTTCGTTCTCAGGAATGAAGCTGGAGAGCACGTTCAGCAGCGTGGTCTTTCCCGCCCCGGTACCGCCGCAGATGATGACGTTGAGGCGCGCCTTCACTGCTCCCCTCAGCAGTTCCACCATCGGTGCGGTGATGCTCCGGTGGGCGATCATCTGTTCGACACCGACATTGCTCTTGCCGAAGCGCCGGATCGAGAGGATGGGTCCATCGATCGCCAGGGGCGGAATGATGACGTTCACGCGCGAGCCGTCTTCCAGGCGGGCATCGCACATGGGCGAGGCTTCATCCACGCGCCGCCCGACGTTCGAGACGATCTTGTCAATGATGTGCCGCAGGTGCTGCGCATCCTTGAAGACCACGTTCGTACGCTCCAGCACGCCCGCGCGTTCGACATACACTTGCTGATGGGTGGTCACTAGTATGTCGCTGATGGTCGGGTCCTGTAGCAGGGGTTCCAGCGGTCCGAGACCGAAAACCTCGTGCAGCACCTCGCGGCACAGCCGCTCCTTGTCGGTCGCGCTCAGAGGCGTGTTGAGCGCGCCGATCAGGTCGTAAATCACGCCCTGCACGTGCATGCGAGCGCGCGTGTCCTGCAGCGAAGTCAGCCGCTCCAGATCGATCTTGTTGAGCAGCTCGCGGTGAAGCGTTGATTTCAGCTCCTGATACGACTTCGCCGTCGACAGCGCCGCAAGCATCCCCGCGCCGTTTGCCTTATTGCGGTCGGGCAATAATGGTCGCGATAGTCCCATCGTGTAACCTCCCTGCGCTACGCCTTAGCAGCGAAGAGCGCGCGCAATCCGCCGCGCGAAGTCTCCGCGCCGGCGCTAACGATCTTCTTCTCCATAAATCGACTCGCCCAATCACCGATCGCCATACCAAAGGCGCTCTTGTCATCCGGCGGGATGGGCATGCCGGCGTTGATGGCACGCACCACCTCGTGGTAACTGTTGGGGAGCTTCCGCGCAATGCCCCGGCGCAACGCCGTTTCGATCTGCTGGTCTGTGAGCGCATTCTTCTTCCCCACGCGGTTCAGCACGATCTCGGTGTGATGCGGGGGAAATCCCAGGGATGAAAAGTGCTCGATATAGCGCGCCGCATTGCGCACGGCCGCAAGCTCGGGCGTGATCACGATCATCACCTGGTCCGATTGCGCCACGCTGACGAGCGTGGAATCCGTGAGCCCGGGAGGGCAGTCCACCAGCACGTACTGGTAAACCTCTGCGAGAAAGGCCATCGTTTGCTCGATGGCCTTCGGCGGGGCGTTATGCCAGGCGTCCAAGGCTTCGGGAGAATCGAGCAGATCAAGGCCGGAGTTGTGGTGGAGCAGGAAGCCGCGCAGCAACTCCTGGTCAAGGCGCTCGGGGTTGCTGGCCAACTCGAAAAA
>DASQXC010000175.1:0-4154 GCA_035639935.1 Terriglobales bacterium | reverse complement strand
CTGCTCAAACCCGTACTCACCCGCCCAGCGATGGGTGTACGCGGGCAAACGCACGCGGTCGTGCAGCAGGCGCTCGGCTTTATCTACGAAGCCGCCATATTGCGTGTATTCAGGTCCAGATAAACATATGCGGTCAGCGCGCCGTCTTCATCGCGAATCATAGTTGGGCCACGCGAATATGAGAGCCGCGCAACCTGCCCAGCGGAATCTGCGCGCCTGAAGGCGTTGCGACCAGCACTCGGCCAAGCTCGTCCAGGTTGTCGCGAAAATCGCGCTCGTAACGAACGTTGATGGGAAAGCGTTCTCGACCTTCGAGGTTCTCGGCAACGTTTTTGGGAAACAGTCCTTCGTGAGAGCCGGGTCCTGGCGTGTTCAAAGTCATTTTGAACAGTAACCATGGCGCCACTGCGCAACGTCGTCAGTGGTCGGATCTGGGAGCCACACCTCCGCTGAGGGCCTTGCTCTGGGAAGCGATTTGTTCCAGTGACTGCTGCGAGATTAGCCGATACAGGACGCGATTAGGATGTTTGATCTTCTGGTAAGCAATTGAGTCACAGAAGAGAAGATCAATGGCCAGCAGATCAGCGGCAGAGTTGAGAGAAAAGTCTCTGTTTCCGCTGATCTCAGAGCGTCCCCTGGGAACGCCCTTAGAGATACGCCTGGACCTCCGGTCCGGCATCTCCCACCGGATCACGGCCAGGCTTGGCGGCTGCGCCTCCGCTCCGTGGCCCAAGATCCACGGCAGAGGGAAAATGTGATCACTCCCCGGCGGCTGTAAGAGAAATTCGTGAAACGAATGGCGCCCGCCGACAGCCGGAGCGAGCAGTCCTCTGGCCGTTTTCAGAAAAACCGCGCTGACGGAAATCACGCCTACGGTTGATGGATTGCGCAAGTTATGCACGGCGGCTAAGTGATCATCCACCGCGGAGTACGTGATGGGCACCAGAGGCCGGGGCTTGGGCAGGATGCGCTCCAGATCGTTGATGAGGTACGCAGGGGCGAGCAGCATGGCACCGATCGCCGTACCAAGGTTCCACCGCAGCTCTGTAATCTGGCACTTGGCGAGAGTCGGGCCAACCGCTTGACGTATTTCTTCCACCATCACCTCACCGAGTTCTCTTTCGGGGGCCACAATGAGCAAGTGGTCTGCCGGTTCCAACAGCAATCGGTCGCGCACGCGTTCGCGGAGTTGCTGCAGGGAATGGCCGCGCTCTCGGGCAATGCGGATGGTGCGGTCGATCAAGTCATCCAGATCCTCGAGCTCCTTTGGGCGATTCCGTGTGACCCTGACCGGCTGCACCAGAAGCCGGCCGCCGCGCCGGTACGCTAGCCATCCTTCCTGCTCCAGGTCTGTATATGCGTGGCTGACCGTGTTGAAGTGAACCTTCAGTTGACGCGCCAACGCCCGCACGCTGGGCAATACAT
The DNA here is from genome assembly GCA_035639935.1 of Terriglobales bacterium. Taxonomy (GTDB): domain Bacteria; phylum Acidobacteriota; class Terriglobia; order Terriglobales; family Acidobacteriaceae; genus JAHFUA01. Next base: position 2,729 of record DASQXC010000175.1, on the reverse strand, counting down.
CGCCGATCGCCAATCCCCCTGTTCCAATGAGGAAGATAATCTGCTGGCTGATCTGGTCCGGGAGCGGCACGTCACTCTCTTTGTCAATATGAATCTTCACTGCCCCACCCTAGGCTGGCGAGCCTAGTCCGGGATTTCACTTTATGCAACTGGCCTGTGTGATAGCTCACAAACTGTCACATTGACTAACGAAATTTCCTACCGATGCAACCCGGAGCGGCTTTGCAAAGTACCGGTTTGCTCAGAGACCTTCCATTCCAATCCTGCGGCCTCTGTGACACTTCAGAAACCATCATTACTGTCCTTGCCGTAGCGCGGCACAGCGCGTATCGTTCGCTACGGATGTGAGTGGGGGCCTTGAGAACCTTCGGCTGCACCACAGGCCTCGTAGCGGTCACCACCCGAGTGGAAGGCCGAACTACAACAGCGGTGAGGGCCAGTCTGCTCGCATCGCATTTGGCAACAAAATATAGGAGGTCGTCACGCATGCTGGACACCTCGGTCAGTGTTCCGATGTCCGACACGTTAGCAATGAGAGCGGCCTTGATAGCCGTCAGACGTGCGAGGGCGATTGCAGCTAGCCGAGAATTTGACGATGACGCAGTGCGGCTTATGGTGGAACGAGCTGAGTGCGAGTTAGAGGAAGCGTCGGTTGCTGCAGGCTTCTCTGTGCCTAAGAAGCCCGGCAGTTGCGAAACACCACTGAAGCCGGGCCGCCTCAAGAAGGCGGCTTGAAGCGTCGTTCTTCAAGCCGTCATTTCAGGGCGCTCGCCCATACCCACCGCCATCGGGCGCAGCGCTGGATGTTGCCGACGTCCGCGATAGGTGTCAGCGATTCGGATGGCAGGGACATCGCCGGAATTCAGCTTCCCAAATCGATCGGAAACACAATTTGAGTCCAAGCTGGCGGTCACCTCGCTTTCTCGACTGAACGGAGATCCATCCGCAACTCTCTGAGCCAAGTACCGCAAGCCTACCGCATCTATTTGCCCAAGACGAACTACTCAGGCCTGTTTGTGACACTTCAGAAACCATCACGATGGACATGGCGGTTCCGCTTGAGCCCCGCTACTGTCTCGCGAGCGGAGGTGGGGGATGGCCAACGAAATCCTCGGCTGGGCCTGGGTTCTGGGCGCGCTGATCATGGGCCTTTACGTGGGCGTCAAGTTTCAACGCGAAGATTGGCTCGGCGGGTATGGCACGTTGCCACGCCGGATGGTGCGATTGGCACACGTTGCGCTTGCCGCCCTCGGCATTCTGAACATCGAGGTTGGGCACACGTTACCTCATACTGCCCTGCCTGCCACCCTCGCCCGCTCGGCTTCGTCCGCGTTTATCGCCGCAGCCATATCGATGCCCGCGTGCTGCCTGTGGATCGCAAGCGGGCGCCAAGATTTCAGCATTTTTGCCCTGCCAGCGGGATGTCTGGCAATCGGGCTCGTGCTAATCCTGGGAGGATTGCTTCTATGAAGCTGGCACTGATCGCCATGAGCGGCATCCGCGCCGAGAATCCAAAATTGGTCAAGCTCGGGCTGACTTTGCCTGGTTTCTTCGAACGAGCCAAAACGCTGTTTGCTATGCCGAGCCTCTCGCTGCTCACCCTGGCGGGGATGGTTCCCAACGACATCGAAATCGAATATCGCGAATACCGGGAGTTTCCCGCCGGCCAGCCCCCGGAATGCGACCTTGCGGCCATCACGTCGTTCACCGCGCAAATCCAGGATGCCTATCGCATCGCCGACGTTTACCGCAAACGGGGAACCAATGTCGTGATAGGAGGCCTGCACGCTTCCAGCGTGCCGCAAGAGGCCGCCCAGCACGCCAACGCAGTCTGCATCGGAGAGGGCGAGCTACTCTGGCCGCAAGTGCTGGATGACTTCCTTCACCGCCGGCTGCGACCTTTTTACCGGCAGATGTGGGGATGCGCGTTCGATCTCTCGAAGGCACCCATGCCGCGCTACGACCTTCTGGATCCGGCCAAGTACAACCGTTTCCCCGTGCAGACGAGCCGCGGCTGTCCCTTCAGATGCGAATTCTGCGCCAGCTCGGTCCTGCTCACGCCGCGCTACACGCACAAGCCCGTCACACGCTTTATCGAGGAAATTCGTGAAATCAAGCGGCGATGGAACAATCCGTTTATCGAGTTCGCCGATGACAATACCTTTGCGAGCCCGCGCTACGGCCGGCAACTCATGGAAGCGCTCGCCGGAGAAAATGTGAGGTGGTTTGCGGAGACAGATATTTCGGTGGCGCAGGACGAAGAATTGTTACGCCTCATGGCCGCCAGCGGCTGCCGCCAGATTCTAATCGGCCTGGAAACCCCGACGGCCGCTGGCCTGGACGGAATCGAGCTGCGCTCGAATTGGAAGTACAACCGGCGTGACGCATATCGTGCCGCGATCGAGCGGATTCAGTCCCATGGCATCACGGTCAACGGATGCTTTGTTCTCGGGCTCGACGGCGATACATGCGAAGTGTTCGACCTCATTCCCGCCTTTGTGGAAGAAACCTGCCTCTACGACGTGCAGATTACTGTCCAAACCGCGTTCCCCGGCACACCCCTCTATCGCCGGCTGGCCGATGCAGGACGGCTGATCAAGCCCTGCAACTGGCGGAAGTGCACCCTCTTTGACGTGAATTTTCGCCCGTTGAAAATGTCCCCGGAGCAGCTCGAAAGAGGATTGCACGAACTGGCCGCCACCCTTTACAACGAGGAAGCAATCCTGCGA
>DASQXC010000174.1:0-6215 GCA_035639935.1 Terriglobales bacterium | reverse complement strand
ATTTCGGCGATCCCGTCGATTTCGGCGATTACGGCGATTCTCTTACGCGGGCACCTGCTGCAGGTGCTGCTCGCGTTCTTCCGCGTCCTTCTTCTCTTCGGTCGGGGTGGACGGCAGGGCGATAGTCAGCGCTTCATCAATCGTGTTGACGTAGTGCACGGTGACGCCCGCGAGCTGCTCCGGCAGGATGTCCTCCTCGACGTTCATCTTGTTGTCCGCCGGCAGAATGACATCGTGGACTCCGGCGCGCTTGGCGGCCAGGAACTTCTCCTTGATTCCGCCCACCGGCAGCACGTTGCCGCTAAGAGTGATCTCGCCCGTCATCGCCATGTACGGCCGCACCGAACGATCGGTGAGCAGGGAGACAATGGCCGTCACCATGGTTACACCCGCCGAAGGGCCGTCTTTGGGAATGGCGCCTGCAGGTACGTGAATGTGCAGGTCGTGATCCGAGAAGAAGTCTTCCGAGATGCCCAACTCGCGGGCATGGGAGCGCACCCAGGTGAGCGCCGCCTGCATGGACTCCTGCATCACCTGGCCGATCTGGCCGGTCATCATGAAGTTGCCTTTGCCCTTCATCTTGTTGACTTCAACGAAGAGCACGTCACCGCCGGTGGGCGTCCAGGCCAGGCCCACGGCAACACCCGGTCTTTTGGTGCGCTCGGCGATCTCGGTATCAACGCGGATCTTCTCGCCGCCCAGAAACTGCTTGATGTCTTCCTTCGAGACCACCAGCTTGTCGGGCTTGCCCTCGGCGATGCGGCGCGCCTGCTTGCGGCAGATGGTACCGATGTTGCGCTCCAGGTTGCGCACCCCGGCCTCGCGCGTGTAATGGCGGATGATGTGGCGGATCGAGCCCTCGGGAAATTCGATCTGCTCGGCCCGCAAGCCGTTCTCGTCAATCTGTCGTGGCACGAGATACTTCTGCGCGATGTGCACCTTCTCGTCCTCGGTGTAACCCTGTAGCTCGATGATCTCCATGCGGTCGCGCAGTGGGTCAGGAATGGGATCGAGCTGGTTCGCCGTGGTGATGAACAGCACCTTCGAGAGATCGAAAGGCACGTCAAGATAATTGTCGCGGAAGGTGTTGTTCTGCTCGGGATCCAGCGTTTCCAGCAAAGCCGAGGAGGGATCGCCGCGCCAGTCGCGGCCGAGCTTGTCTACCTCGTCCAGCATGAAGACAGGATCGTTGGTTTCCGCGCGGCGGATGCCCTGGATGATCTGCCCCGGTAGCGCGCCGATATAAGTGCGGCGATGGCCGCGGATCTCGGCTTCGTCATGCACGCCGCCCAAGGACAGCCGCGTAAATTTGCGGCCCAGGGCGCGCGCGATCGACTTGCCCAGCGACGTCTTGCCTACGCCCGGTGGCCCGACAAAGCACAGAATTGGCCCCTTCATGGTGGGCTTCAGCCGCCGCACCGACAGGTAGTCGAGAATGCGGTCCTTCACCTTCTGCAGGTCGTAGTGGTCGGCATCGAGCACCTCGCGTGCTTTGTTGATGTCCACTTCCCCGCCCAACGATTTGTTCCACGGCAGCACGGCCAGCCACTCGATATAGTTGCGTGTGACGGAATAGTCCGCGGCCATGGGCGACATGCGCTGCAGCCGGCTCAGCTCCTTCAGCGCTTCCTTCTTCACCTCTTCCGGCATGCCGGCAGCTTCGATCTTCTTGCGCAGCTCCTCGATATCGCGTGTGGTCTCGTCCTGTTCCCCCAGCTCCTTCTGGATGGCTTTCATCTGCTCGCGCAGGTAGTACTCACGCTGCGTTTGCTGTACCTGGTCCTGGACCTCGGACTGGATCTTGCTGCGCAGTTGCTGGACTTCCAGCTCCTTGGCCAGATGGCGGTTGATGCGGTCCAGGCGCACGCGGATATCGGTGGTTTCCAGCAGCTCCTGCTTGTCCTTGGTGGCCAGCGAGGGCAGCGAAGAGGCGATGAAGTCGGCCAGACGACCTGAGTCATCGATATTCATGGCCACGGTCTGCAGCTCGTCTGACAAGGTGGGGGAGGCGGCTACGATTTGCTGGAACAGTGTCAGCACATTGCGGTGCAGCGCCTCTTCCTCCGCCGTCTTGCGGAACTCCGCCTCAGGAATGATCTCGGTGCGGGCGCGCAAGAAGGGGGTGAGCTGGGTGTATTCCGCCATGTGCACCCGGTCCAAGCCTTCGGTGAACACGAAAAGGCTCTGATTGGGCATCTTGACCACCTTGTGCACGGTGGCCAAGGTGCCGACACCATAGAGGTCTGTAGGCTGGGGATTGTCGATCCGCGCCTCGCGCTGGGCCACCACCACGATGGTCTTGTCTTCCCCCAGGGAATTGATCAGATTCACCGAGCTTTCCCGGCCTACTGTCAGTGGGAGCACAGCGTGCGGGAAGAGCACGGTGTCGCGCACGGGTAATACCGGCAGGCCACGATCTTGCTTCCGCCGTTCGGCAAAAGCTCTGCCGGTCTCTTCCGATGGTCGCTCCGGATGTTGCTCACGGGGTTCGGTTGCCATTTAACTCCTTAAATGAGTGCGATCCGCTAAGAAAACTTGCTACTCAATTGATGAAGCACCGCAGGGCAAAGATGCAGTCCCCAGGACGCGCCGGATTGTAGTCGAAGCCGCCATGCAGATGCCACTGATCAGAAGTACAGGGTATCCGCATTGAAACGGATGGCTTCAAAGTCGCGAGTCGTAAGTCGTGAGCGAAGTCGTAAGGCGTTAGCCGATCCCTTTGCTCGCGACTCACGATTTTTACTTCGCCGCCGGATACGTACCCAACACTTTGACGAAAGGCGCGATCTCGCGCAAGTGACGAAGAGCATTCTCCGCGGCCTCCGCCTGTGCCGGCAGATGGAGCACGTCGGCAAAGAAATGGTATTCCCAAGGGCGGCCGCGCACCGGGCGCGACTCGATCTTGCTCAAATCAAGGTCACGAAGCGCGAACACACTTAGTGCCTTGAACAGCGCGCCGGGGACGTTCTTTACGGAAAACGCCAGAGACGTCTTGTTGGCCCCGGGCAGGACCCGTCGCTTGCGGCTGATAAGAAAGAAGCGGGTGAAGTTCTGCTTATCATCCTCGAGGCCACGCTGGAGGATGCGCCCGCCGTACTCCTCTGCCGCCTGCCGGCCGGCAATGGCGGCTGCATGCTGAAGCTGGTTGCCAACTACGTGCTTAACCGCTCCAGCCGTGTCGTAAAACGGCACCGGCTCAATCTTGCGGTGTCGGCGGAAAAAATCGCGGCACTGCTCGAGCGCCACGGGATGCGAGAAGACGCGGGCCAACTCTGTCAGCCTCACTCCCGGCGCGGCAATCAAGTTATGCTGGATGCGCAGCCGGAACTCCCGTTGCACGAAAACGTCCTTTTCCAGCAACAAATCCAGGTGCTCTGCCACCGAGCCGGCCAGCGAATTTTCGATGGGAATCACCGCGCAGGAAACTGTACCTGCAGCCACGCGCTCGAACACATCCACCGAGGCGGCGCACGGCACGACCGTGCAGCCAGGAACCATCTTGCTGGCCGCCTCGTGGCTGAACGAGCCAGCCTCACCCTGGATCGCGATTTTCACCGGGACCAATTTAGACTAAAGCAGTTCAACGGTTGGTGTGTCCTGCCAGCGTTGTCATCCTGAGCGAGCGCGCCCGCAGTTGGCGCGCGAGTCGAAGGACCCCTATTCCGAAGATCATCGTCGCGATAGGGGTGCTTCGACTCGTGCGGGCAAAAGCGGCCCGCACTCGCTCCAGGCCCATCTAGCACTCAGCATGACAGGGAGTCACCAATGGAACGCTCTAGCGCGCGAAGCGCGCGTTAGAGCGTAGCCCACGGGAGGAGCACAAACGACAAACCCACAGCCCGCGAAAGCGGGCGAAAGAAAAATTGAAGATCGATCAAAGTGTCGGAAAGGCGGGCGTTCGGCTCGACACGGATTATCCGCAGAGGCAATTCTTACGCGAGCTACGCGGGCTGGTCCTGCAAGCTGTTCCCTACCTCTTGAGCGCGTCCACGCCCGCTTTGGCGCACTGGCCGTCGTGCTCGCTCAGATCGCCAGAGAGGCCGATGGCGCCCACCAATTTGCCATCCACGATGATGGGCAGACCACCCTCGACGGGCACCGCGCCCTTCAGCGCAAACACCCGCAGGTTCACACCACCTTTCTCCACGGCGTCCTGGAAGGCTTTCGTGGGACGTTTGTACAGGGCCGCCGAACGGGCCTTGTCGATGGCGACATCGGCGCTGCCCAGTTGCGTGTTGTCCATCTTTTCGTAATAGATCAGATACCCGCCGGGGCCGACCACCGCCACAGCCATCAGCCAGGTGTTCTTGCGCGCCTCCGCCAGCGCCGCCGCCGCGGCTTTTTTGGCCGTTTCGAGGCCGATCGCCGGCCCAATGGGCGTCAGATAAAAGCTGGGGCTGGGCGTTGTGGCAGCTGGCGCCTGCGCAAACGCGCAGCCGGCAGACAGTACCAGCATCAACACAAGGAGAGGCTTCACGGCAGAATACACACTCATATGGCTCACCTCAGGGATTTGCAAAATTATTTGGGATTCCGAAGGGGCCGGTGAAGAAGCGATGATTGTACGCTCATGAGCTCTTGAGGGCGGCGGCGCCCACATGGGCGCAGCAGCATCCTTGTTGCGTCGCCAACAGCACGCCGCGCTAACCGCAGGCCGTGCGCCTTGCCCCTGACCCGCGTAAAATAAAGCTATGCGGCGCGTCTATCTGGACAACAACGCCACCACACCGGTGCTGCCGGAAGTGCTGGAAGCGATGCGTCCATATTTCGCCGAGAGCTTTGGCAATGCCTCCTCTATTCACTATTTCGGACAGCAGGCGCGGGCGGCGGTGGAGCACGCGCGGCAATCGGTGGCGGATTTGCTCAACGCGCGCCCGGCGGAGATCGTCTTCACCAGCGGCGGCACCGAAGGCGACAACCTGGCGCTCTTTGGCCTGGTACGCCCTGGGGATCACGTCATCACCTCGACGATCGAACACCACGCGGTGCTGAACTCCGCCAAGCGACTGGCGGAGCGCGGCTGCGAAGTCACCTTTGTGCCAGTGGACGGACGTGGGATGGTCGATCCCGAAGACCTGCGCCGGGCGCTGCGACCCACGACCCGGCTGATTACTATCATGATGGCCAACAACGAGACTGGCGTGCTCCAACCAGTGGAGGAGATCGGCCGCGTCGCCGCCGAGGCCAACGTCTATTTCCACACCGACGCGGTGCAGGCCGCGGGCAAGGTGAAGATCGACATCAAGAAGATCGGCTGCGACCTGCTCTCCATTTCTGGGCACAAGATGCACGCGCCGCAAGGCACGGGCGCGCTCTATGTGCGCCGCGGGACCCTGCTCGAACCGCTGTTTTTCGGCGGCAGCCATGAGCGCTCGCGTCGCGCCGGCACGGAGAATCTTCCTGGAATTGTGGGCCTGGGCACGGCCGCCGAGATCGCGCGCGAATCGCTGGCTCGGGAGGAGGACGCGAACTTCGCCGCTCTGCGCGACCGCCTGGAGACGACCGTTCTCGAAACCGTCGAGTCAACAGGCGTCAATGGAGCCGGCGCGCCGCGCGTACCCACGACGACGAATCTCCACTTTGATTACATCGAGGGTGAAGCGTTGGTGATCGCGCTTGATCTCAAGGGACTGGCAGTCTCTACCGGCGCGGCTTGCTCCTCCGGTGCCATCGAGCCCTCGCATGTGCTCACCGCCATGGGCCTTGCGCCAGAGCGCGCCCGCGCCAGTCTGCGCTTCAGCCTGGGCAAGCAGAACACATCCGACGATGTGGACTACGCGCTGTCCATCCTCCCTGAGACTGTAGCGCGGCTGCGAGAGTTGAGCCCGCTTTACAGGCCGGTTGCCTCTCAATAGCATGCCGCAGATTGAGCAACAGAGAGCAAAACCGCTAATTTCGTGCCGCGGTGCGCGAGATTGAACGGTTTCTCGGGCGCGAACTCACAGAGTGGGAATGGGATCGGCTACACTGGTCCTGAGGGCGTCAGTATCGAGCCTGCCGTTACACCTGAGCATGTTTGAGAAGCAGACCATCGCGGTTGCCATGTCGGGCGGTGTGGATTCTTCCACCGTCGCCGCGATGTTGTGTGCCCAGGGACACCGTGTCATCGGGCTGACGATGCAGCTTTGGAACCAGCGGAGGCTGGCCGGACATCCGGGCATGCCCGAAGTCGTACACGGGCGCTGCTGCTCGCTCGATGACGTTTACGACGCGCG
>DASQXC010000173.1:0-7879 GCA_035639935.1 Terriglobales bacterium | reverse complement strand
AAAATGAAGACCACGAATACTCGCAGCGAACGCGGGGACATGCGGCTCCTCAATCCAACAGCAAAGCCTGGATATTTTCCCGGAATTCTGATCTTTAGTCGAGCAGGAGATTGACAATGGGGGGCAAGAAACACGGACGCTCCTTGTCCCACCTGTCCGTGTCCTCATCGCGGTTTTGGGGCCTTGGAGATAGCAGGCGCCCATTCGGATCGCCCTAACACGTTCCTTTCGCTCACGCGTGCGCTGGACCCGGGCTGATGCTAGGCTGGCGTGCAGGCTCGGGCTTAAGCACTTTCTGCACTTCCTCTTCGCGTGGCGCTGGCGGCCTGACGGGGAGTTCTTTGCCGTCGATAATCATCTGGATCTCGTTGGCATCAAGCACTTCGCGCTCCAGCAGCGTCCTTGCAATTTTGTCCAGCGTGTCGCGGTTGCGGCTCAGGATGTCCACCGCCGCCTTGTAGCCATCGTCCACGATTCGCCGTACTTCCTGGTCTATCTTGATGGCGGTGTCCTCGCTGTAATCGCGGTGCTGCGCGATCTCGCGCCCCAGGAAGATCTGCTCTTCCTTTTTGCCGAAAGTGAGCGGGCCGAGCTGGCTCATGCCCCACTCGCACACCATCTTCCGCGCCAGCTCCGTCGCCTGCTCGATGTCGTTGCCGGCGCCGGTGGTCATTTGGTGCAGGAACAGTTCCTCCGCCACACGTCCGCCCATCATGATGGCGATGCGAGTCTCCAAGTACTCACGGCTGTAAGTGTGCTTGTCGTCGATGGGCAACTGCATGGTGACGCCCAACGCCATGCCCCGCGGGATGATGGTCACCTTGTGCAACGGGTCGGAGTGCTTCATCATCGCCGCAACCAGCGCGTGTCCCGCTTCGTGGTAGGCGGTCATGCGCTTTTCCTCTTCCGAGAGGATCATGCTCTTGCGCTCCGCCCCCATCAGCACCTTGTCCTTGGCGAGCTCGAAATCGTACATCGTGACTGTCTTGCGGTTCTGGCGGGCAGCATTTAATGCGGCCTCATTCACCAGGTTGGCCAAATCCGCCCCGCTGAAGCCCGGGGTCCCGCGCGCCAGGATGCTGAGATCTACGTCGTCGTTCAGCGGGATCTTGCGGGTATGCACACGTAGGATTTCCTCACGCCCGCGAACATCCGGACGAGGAACAACTACCCGCCGATCGAAACGCCCGGGTCGCAGCAGAGCGGGATCGAGCACGTCCGGGCGGTTGGTCGCTGCGATCAGGATGACGCCTTCATTGGACTCAAACCCGTCCATCTCCACCAGCAACTGGTTCAAGGTCTGCTCGCGCTCGTCGTGCCCCCCGCCCAAACCAGCACCGCGATGACGACCAACTGCGTCGATCTCGTCGATGAAAATAATGCACGGGGCGTTCTTCTTGCCCTGCTCAAACAGGTCGCGCACGCGGCTCGCGCCCACACCTACGAACATCTCTACGAAATCGGAACCCGAGATGGAGAAAAACGGTACGTTGGCTTCCCCGGCCACAGCGCGAGCCAGCAGGGTCTTGCCAGTGCCCGGAGGCCCGACCAGCAGCACGCCTTTGGGAATGCGCCCGCCAAGCTTCTGAAATTTCTGCGCTTCTCGCAGGAACTCGATGATCTCTCGTAGCTCCTCTTTGGCTTCATCAACCCCGGCGACGTCCTTGAAGGTGACTTTCTTCTGCTGCATGGAAAGAAGGCGAGCGCGGCTCTTGCCGAAACTCAGCGCCTTACTGCCGCCGGTCTGCATCTGGCGGATCATAATGAACCACAAGGCGCCAAACAGGATCAGTGGGGAAATCTGCAGCAGCCAGCTTGGCCAATTCCCGCTCTGTGCATCCTTTACCGTGATGTTGACGCTCTTGTCCTGCAACTGCTTGATCATGTCCGGGTAATTGGAGGGCACCGTAGTATGGAAACCCTTCTTTTCGTTGCGGTATTTGCCCCGGACCTCGGTACCGATGATGGTGATCTCCGAGACATTTCCCTGGTTCACCTGCGACATGAACTCCGAGAAATTGATCTCCGCGTCTTTTGCGCTGCTGCCGCCCGCCTTAACGACCTGCCACAACAGGACGCACGACAGGACGATCACCAGCCAGAACAAGATCGTCTTAACGGTTGAATTCACCTGAAACTCCTTCGAACACCTCTCCCTCGGGTCCCACGATTAAAACCGGCACCGCCGCTTGGTAACTCTGATTCAGCCTCTAAACAGTTTAGATGCGTCAGCCGTGTTGCCGACTGCTCTATTTTAAATCCAGTTGGGCCGCTTCCCCGGTATCAAAAGTACGCTGTCCCCAGTAGGTTACCCGCTGTACAGCGGAAAGCCAACAGCCAAATAGCCGCATAGGGAACGTCGAGCGCTGGCGCTGGTTTTTCCCCGAACCACGCACTAGACTCGCGTTTCGGGCGGAATTGAGCCATACTGCGCCCGTTCAACCGAAAGTGTGGGTCGCCCGCAAACCCGAACCGGGTTGGACGCAAACTATGGCCAGCACACGACGAGCACCGGGCCCCGGGAACCAGCCGGCGTGGCCTATGGAGATTATCGACCTCAGACATTTCGGAGCGGCGGACCTGCGTCCACTGCTGGAAAAGGAGGCCCGCCAGTGGGCGGAGGCATTGGCGTGGGACTATCGCAGTTCGGCTGAGATGATCCTGCGCTACGTGGATGCCAAGATCCTGCCAGGCTATGCAGCGGTAGCGCGAGGCCGGGTGTGCGGATACGCTTTTTTCGTCTACGAAGGTAGTAAGGGGGTAATCGGCGATCTGTACGTGGAAAACGGATGGCGCAATGGCGGCCATCAGACGCGCGCCTTGGAAGAGCGACTGCTGACCCATGTCATCGAGACGCTGCAGCACTCCCCCGGCATCCACCGGGTGGAAGCCCAGTTGCTGATGCATCCGTCCGACGCAGTGGCCCGACCCTTCCTGGAAGAAGGGTTTCACCGGCATCGGCGGCTCTTTATGGTGTGGCATTTAAACAGCGGGCGGGGGCCGCTGGTTCCGACCATGCCCCAGGAGATCCACGTGCGGCGCTGGTCGGAAGCCGACTTCGGGGCCGCCGCGACTATCATCACCGTCGCTTACCGTAACCACGTGGATTCGGAGATCAACGACCAATACCGGACCGTCAATGGCTCCCAGCGCTTCCTTAACAACATCATCCGCTTCCCTGGCTGTGGCGCTTTTGATGCCCATTCCTCGCTGGTAGCCATACATAAGCCCTCCAAGACCATGGTGGCGCTGATCCTGTGCTCGCGCGTGAAGGAGGACGTGGGGCATGTCACTCAAGTGTGCGTGGTCCCCGAGCAGCGCGGGCGGGGTATTGGCGAAGCTCTGATGTTGGCTTGTGCCGAAGACCTGCGCCGCCGCCGCTTCAGTTCGCTGTCCCTGACCGTCACCGAAGCAAATACGGGTGCAGTTGAGCTCTACAGGAAGCTCGGCTTCCGCGTGGCGCGGGTGTTTGATGCGTTCGTCTGGGAAGGATGAGGAATTAAGCTATTGTGCCATTGAGTCATTGAGCCATTAAAAATCGCACCGATGACCCAATGGCTCAATGGCGCAATATCCACATCGCCCACCCTGCCGCAATCGTTCCCAGCACGAAAAACACGAAGCACCTCGCACCGTACTTGATCATCTCGCGCTGCTCGCTGCGCTGGGTGATGCCAAATACGATGGACGCGAAGAAGGCGAAAATCAGGGCGGCCGAGAAATGGGAGAGCTGCAGGGTCATGGCTTCTTCCTGATGGCGATGTCATGCGCGTCCACCGCGCTGATGATATTGAGCAGCCCGGAGACGATGATGTACTTGGTGCCATAATCCGCCGTCGCCAGGTTGATGGCGCCGCGGCCGAGGTCGAGCAAGCGCGTCACAAGGTAAAGCGCGCCGGCGCCCAGGTCGCCAACAAACCCCAGCATGTCCAAAATGTCGCCGGTGTTGAACGCATACACCTTGCCTTCCATCAGAATACCGAGCACAAACATGGCGACTACCGAGATCATCAGCAGCAGACCGCGTCCCCAGCGCTTCTGGATCAGGTGGCCGGCGCCCGGAATCAGCCAGCCTACGGCGGGCGCGAGCACGGACATAACTGTTACGGGCTGGGGTTGGGCTGCGGCCTTTGCGATAGGTTCGGCCACTTCGGTCTTGTCCATTCTCGCCATCAGATGATCACGATCTCCCGCTGGATTCTGCCAGTGACCTCGGCGGCGCGGGGGCGCACCAGCATGTTCACCTCGCTGCGCACGCCGAACTCTGCTAGATAGATGCCGGGTTCGATGGAGAAGCAGGTATTGGGCAGGATGGTGCGCTCATCACGTGTCTCCAAGTTGTCCATGTTTGGGCCATTGCCGTGTACTGAAGTGGCAATCGAATGCCCGGTGCGGTGGATGAAGTATTGCCCGTAACCGGCGCGGGCAATGTGGTCCCGCACCGCTTCATCCACTTGCCATCCGGCAATGGGACGACCTTCAGCCACCGCAGATTGCACGGCCTTGACGCCGGCATCGCGCGCCCCGCATACCACCTCAAAAATCCGCCGGATACGGTCGCTGGGCGTTTTGCCGACGAACCCGGTCCAAGTGATGTCGTAGTAGACGGCCCCGGGCGTCTGCATCTTTCCCCAAATGTCCAGCAGAACGAAATCTCCCTCGCGGATCGGCTTGGAGGATTCTGCCGTTGGTGAGTAGTGCGGGTTGGCGCTGTCGGCATTCACCGCAACAATCGGAGGTTCGTTCTCATTGGTGAGGCCTGCGCGACGGAGCGCCTCGTCGATCCATTGCTGGATGTCGAATTCGTGAGTTCCGCCGTCGCGCACGCGGCGTCCTATCTCGCGGAAGGCTTCCTCCGTGATGCGGTCAATGGCATCGCGAGCCGCGAAATGCGACTCCACCTGTTCGTCGGTCCAGGTGGCTTCGAACTGCGACACGAGGTCGCCAGAGCTGACGATCTCCTTCCCAAAACTGCGTACCAACTCGACGGTGCCCGCATCCACCAGGCCGATATAGGGAATCTGGTTGTTGGGCGAGTACTGCATGGCGATCGTATGGTACGGCGCAACCATCGCCCGCAGATTGTTCTGCTGCTCCTGCCAGGATGAATATTCGAGCTTGTGTCCGGGAAGCGAGTCGAGGTGCCCGGCTTCAATGCGATGCACCAGCTTCACCGGCTCGCCTTGCGAAGCAATCAGATAATACCAGCGCCTGGTCACGAACAGGCTTTCCGGCAGCCCAAGTACGCGGTAGGCGATAGGATCACGATGATGATGGTCGTAGAAAAGCCACCCGTCGAACCGTTGATCGCGCAGGGCTGCTTGGATGTCCCAAAGGTTCATGCGCAGGCTATCTATTTAATCACAGCAGAAGCAGTTTCGGGACGCGCGTGTTGCACTTCGCGGCACAAACGAAATTGGGCGCGGGTGCCCCACCCGAGCTTCTTTTGCTCGGGTGGGACTTTGAACGGCGATTGTTAGCCGCCACGATCCGTAGCTTCAGCGCCGTACACCTGCGCTTTCGGCCTGTTCTTCCTCTGCGAAGAACGGCGCCCACTGCTCGCGGCGCGGCGCAGGTGTCGCTGCGCTGACCAGCACCAGCGCCGCCAGTGAAATAATCACTGCGGGAAAAATCGCATCGTGCGCCAGCCAGTTTGCGGGCAGCAGGGGTGCTCTTCCGCGCTGCGCGATTAACTGCTGCGCGTTCCAGAATATCGTCACGGCCGTCCCCAAGATGATAGAGCTGACGGCTGCGGCGGCGGTCACACGTTTCGAAAAGAATGCTCCCATGACGACGGGCGTGATCGCCGCTGAGTAGATCGTGTAGGCGTACAGCGCCATGGCCAGAATCGAGGTCCACACCGCGCCTTGCAGCAGCGCGAAAATGCCCAGCAGCACGATGATCCCGCGCGAGACCAGCAGCACGCTGCGGTGTGAGGCGTCCTTGTTGATGAAGCGCGTGTACACGTCGTTGACCAGGTTCGTGGCGGGCGAGAAAAGATAATTGTTGCCGGTGGAAATCACCTTGGCGAAAACTGCGCCCATCAGCAGCGCACCGATGAACGGCGGCAGGCCGTGGCGCGCAGTGAAGGGAATGGTCTCGCGCGGACGGCTGGCCAACTCTGGGTTGTGGAGGAAGAGCGCCGCCCCAAAGACGGCGATGGCCACGATCAGGGTCTCAAGCAGAAACGTGCCAATGATCCACCCGACGACGGCGATGCGGGCGTCTCTGGGTGCCCTCGCCGAGAAGAATTTCTGATACATGCTCTGATTGCCGAGCATAAGCAGAAACGTCGGGATGAAGAAGTCCCACGCCTTGCTGAATGCTACCGCCGTCCCTTGGTTCACCCCGTTGACCAAGCCGAACCGTCCGAACAAGTGAAAGTATTCCGGCGGAAGCGCGGCATGCAGGCCTGAGAATCCACCTACACGACTGAGGAGCACAGGAACTGCAACGCACGAGGTGACGGTGATCAAGAGCCCAATCACCAGGTCCATGTAGGCGACCGAGGCCATGCCGGCTAGGGCAGTGAAGACGATGACGAAGGTGGCGATGATGATCATGCCCAGTGCGTGCGAGTTCTGCGGCGCAAAACCGAGCGTATGCACCGCGACCTGATCCAGCCCGGGAAATATGAGGTGCAGGATGTCGCCGCCGCCCTTGAACTGGTAGGAAGTAATCGCCGTGTAGGCGAACAGGATCGCGACAGTGCCGAGGACGCGCGCGGCAGTGTGATAGCGGGTCTCGAGCAGGTCGGGAATGGTGAACTGAGCGAACTTGCGGGCGCGCGGCGCGACGAAATAGATGATCAGCAGGCCGGCCCATCCGCCTGCCGGCTGCCACAATGCGGCGAAGCCATTTTTGAAGGCGTTCTCCGCGCCGGCGAACAGCGAGCCCGCGCCGATCCACGATGAAAGCAATGTGAAAATGAGGACCACGGCGGGAAGCGAGCGTCCGGCCACCAGGAAATCGGCCTTGGTCTGGACCGTGCGCACGCGGCTTAGGCTCACCGCCAGAAGAGCAGCGACGATGACGGCAAGGACTATTATGTAAAGATTCATTTCCTAAACTGATCTCACATTTGGTGTAGCGCGGTGGAAGCGCCGGGCTTCATCCCGGCGAAAAGTGCGTCTTCATCAAAATCGGCTGTAGCCACTGGGCCTAAAGGCCGATGTTCCTGAATACGTGTTTTCGCTGAAGGCCTTCCAACGGCTACACCTTCCGTAAACCTGCTCTATTACTCAGTACTCAGAAATTCGCCGACTGACTTCGTCGGCAGAAATACCGGCGATTCGGATCACCTTGTTTCGGCTGGTTTCACCCGCGGCTATGGTAATGGAGGAGCGCGGCACTTTCAAAAATTCCGCCAGGAACTCAATGCAGGCCATATTGGCGCGACCCTCGATGGGCGGCGCCGCGAGGGCCAGTTTGAGAGCATCGCCCACTTGGCCGAGGATGGCGTTTTTGCGGGCGCGCGGCTGCACGCGGATCGCAAAGGTCGCGCCCTGGGGCGTGTCGCGGATCGGAATCATGGGTCGTCAAAAGTTACAGCCTAAGCATTACAGAATCGGGGAAGTAGGGGTCCCTCGACTCGCGCTCCTTCCTGCTTCGCACTCAGTCGCGCTTCGCTCGGGATGACAAATAGTTAAGTTTTTCTCCTCTGATTAAGTTTTTATCCTCGATCCAAAGATTGCTGTCCCCACGCGCACACAGGTTGAGCCTTCCTCGATGGCGATCTCGAAATCGTGCGACATGCCCATAGATAGCGTATCCATGCGGGTTGCAGGCAGCTTGCGGGCGGCGATCTGGTCGCGCAGTTCGCGCAATCTCCGGAAGTACGGTCGTGCATCCTGCGGGCTTTCTGTGAAGGGCGGAATGC
>DASQXC010000172.1:0-3974 GCA_035639935.1 Terriglobales bacterium | reverse complement strand
TAAGTAAGCTCAACAAGCTGATCAAACGCGCTGGGGCAGAGAGCGGAGCGCACGTGCTCGTCCGCACTTCCCCCAAGGGCGCGCAGATCATGTTCAACCAGCGCGTGATGGAGCGCACGTCGCCGGCGGAATTCCTGCTTGCCCCCGGCACTTACGAACTCAGCATCGGGCTCACAGGATACAAAACCGTGCACAAAGTAATTACCGTTGAGCCAAGCGGGCGTATGGAAGTAAACCAGACGCTGGAGAAGTAACTCGCTGTTACTTGCTCAGCCTGGCCATTTCCGCGTCGTTCTCCGGCAGGAAATAGCCGACCACAATTCCCATTGCGCCCTGGGGGATTTGTCTACCGAGATTGTTTTCATAGATAGAACTCACCCTGAGCACGTCTCCCTTGTTCAGCTTGTATCCGCCGCGCTCGGTGAAGCGCACAATGGGCATGCTCTGGATCGTGCCTGCGGGATCCAGTTGCGTTTTAAGGGCGGCGATGTCCTCACCCCGCGTGACATTAAACAGATCAAGCTGCCAGCCATGGTCGTGCATATGCCCGCCGACACCCAGTAGCAGGCCGCTGAAACCCAGCTTGAACTCCGTTATCTTCAGCGTCCTGCCGGGGCCGAGGTCGTAGGCCGAATCGCCGCACCCGCCGACATCAAACCACGCCGGATACACGCTCTTGAGCGGCTCGCCTTGGGCGGCGCTACGGTATTCGAGCTTCACTTCCAGCCAGATCTGCGGATAAGCGGTGGCGGTGGGATTGTGGAACATGGTGCTGATGCGGATGCGGTCCCGCTGGCGCACCCGATAGCCGAAGCCGGGCAGGGCGGGCCAGTCGTTCAGCTCGCTGCCCGCACCAAAGATGTGCTCCTGCTTGTTGGGGCAAAGGAAGTCGGGACGCGCGGTATTGTAGAACGCCACGTGGTGCAACAACTGACTTGGTGCCGGCCGGCCCGAGCCATCCACCAGCCGTGGATGGTACGCCGTTATCCAGCCCTCGAAGGGCACGCTAAGGAAGAAAATCGGCGGCTGCGCCACCGCCGAGTGGTCGGTTTTTGGCAGCAGGCTCACAGGCCCCACGCGAATGGTGAGCGACTGCGCCGCGGCATTGTCCTGTACCTCGAGCCGAGCTTGGGAAGAGCTCTTGGTGGCCATCGAATGGTGGTCATGCTGTGCCCACACGAGAGTGCTGCATGCTAGGAGCAGAACGCTGATACAAGACTGCATTAGGGGGCCTCGAATCGGACAGAGGGAGATCGGGTCATCGAAAAATAGCTTAGTCAGGCTGCGTTTGCATGCCCCGATAATCAGCGGGAATCGGCGGGGGTGGACAGCATGCCCAGGATCTCCTGCAGCCCTTGCCGTATTTCACGAAGTCCGTCATCCGACGGGCGGCGTGTGAAGGGCAAACCGTCCTGGCTCTTGCTTGACGACCGATTTTCGGCCCGCAGTGATTGCCGCGCACCCGCGATGGTGAATCCATCTTCATACAGCAGCTTCTTGATGTGCACCACTGTTTCCACGTCGCGGCGCCGGTACATCCGCTGTCCGGTGCTGCTCTTCGAAGGCTTCAACTGCGGGAACTCGGTTTCCCAGAAGCGCAGTACGTAAGCGGGGATTCGGCACAGGCGTGCCACTTCGCCGATGCGGAAATAAAGCTTGTCGGGGATCAGGATTTCGCCGGAGTGTTTGTTGGTCTTGGAAGCCATGTGCAGCTTGCGCGCGTGCTTGCGCAGCACAGCTGACGAAGGGCGTGTCTCCGATATTACGGCGCGCTGCCCAGACCGTCAATAGGGTTGTGTGGGTTCGCTGGTAAGTAAGAAGGGGGAAGCTGTGATCGCCTTGAATACCACCTCGGCCCATTTCCACTTGCCACTTTCCACCAAACACAACAAGAACCTCCACGCTCGCGGTCCGTTTATTGGTACCGGTGAGTGGAGGCCCTTGTAGAACTTCAAACAGGCTTTCTGGATGCAAGGTCGAGCCTTGGTCCGCTTAGTGCTTCTTCTTTTTTGCCTTCTTTTTCGTTGCCATTGGGCTTTCCTCCTGGACTTTCTCCCTAAGGAGTCTTTCTGATTCAACCCCGTTCCTCAAAGCCGTTTCACCAGCGGAGATGAGGATGCTTGCGAAAATATTGCGGCGGCTTGCGCCCAGTGTCAACATTATTCTTGCAGCGGAAGCTCAAGCGATACATCTCTCGGGTTCCTCCTCTCAGTTTTGATACACAGCTCTGATCGCCAAGGCCTGCGTGAAGACCTGCTCCACCCTGGTGGTTAAATCAGGGGGTGAGAGCGATGAATGTAGGCGTGCCGCTTGCGGAGATGGTCAGCGGAGTTATGCCGTCGCTCCGCTTCACCGTCGTATCAGTAGAGGTCTGGATGATGGACACATCGCTTGAACCCGAGTTAGCGGTATAGACCCGCGTGGAATCAGAATCGGAAGCGATGAAAACGGGCGCGGTGCCGACCAGAATGGATTTAATGAATGCGTTGTTGGTGGTGTTCAGCACGCAGACGCTGTTAGTGGCATCATCGGCCACATAGGCGCGCGTGCCGTCGGCCAGCCCCGTGACTGAAGTAGCGTGTTGCCCGTTGCAAGGAGCTCCTGCCAGAGACCTGGTTTGCACGCACATGCTGGGCGTGAGAGCGCACTGGCCGGGATCAACATTGTTATCGATAATCGATAAACTGTTGTCCGGCGGACTGGTTACGTAAAACCGGTTCTGGCTGGCTTGATAAAAGATGTAGTTGGGACCGGCGCCGACGGGGATGACGACGGGGATGAGATTGCTCGCCATGATCACCGAATCGCTCGTGGTGTCGATTACCGAGATGTTGCTGCTCCCGCGGTTAACAACGTACACGCGGCTGCCATCGCTACTCACCGCGGCCCACGCCGGGGAGATACCGATACCGACCTGGATGGTTTTGACATTCTGGTTAATGGCAGGAAAAATGACGCTGACCGTATTATCGCCTTGATTTAGACAGTAAAGCTTGGTGCCATCGGGCGTGGCCACCAGCGCAACCGGGTTGGCGCCGACCGGGATCTCCGGAGGGAAAAAGCTATTGCCGCTGATCACGGCTACGCCGTTGGTACCGGAATCGGCGACGAACACCTTGCCTTGGGCGGCTGCGGCGAAAACTGGTCTGGCGCCCGCGGGCAGGGTGATGATGTTGCGACTGAGGTCGCTGGAAAATCCTGGGGTGGGCAGAATAAAGGACGACACCGAATCGTCATCGCGATCGACGACATAATTAATCCCCCCGGAGTTGATCGCGTACACCGGATTCTGCCCCATGCCGTGCGTGAGGCCGCTGAAGGTGGCGACGTTAGTGTCCCCGGAGACGTCAATGATTACCGCCGCACCCGGGTTGGTACCATTGGAACTTACTACCAGAGCGTGGCTCTGCCGCTGGGGGTC
Source organism: Terriglobales bacterium (assembly GCA_035639935.1). GTDB lineage: Bacteria > Acidobacteriota > Terriglobia > Terriglobales > Acidobacteriaceae > JAHFUA01. The sequence continues at coordinate 553 of DASQXC010000172.1, read as the reverse complement.
GCCTCCGGGTTGAAACACCGGGGTTTGCACCGGACGAAAAACATCTCCGCATCCGTTATAGAACAGTCCTAGACTCAAGATGGCCGCAAGCACTGCAGCCCGATAAGCGCGGATGCAACCGCCTTGCCTGTTGCCGGTCCTATAGCAATCGCCGGATCTCCCCCTGAGACTCATTCCGACTCCATCGGCTGGGTTCTCGGACGGAATTGTTTATTCTAGCGGATGGGGATATGGGCGCAAAATCAGTCCCGAGGGTCAGTACTGGTGAGTCGGGCCGAGAGAGCAGAGAATTGCGGTTGTGAAGACGTACAGAGAGCGGCGCGGAAAACCCTGCAGCGAGGCGGAGCGACCACGAAAGGCAGCCAGCCATTCATTCTTTGTCATGGGTTCGGGACACACCCGGAGCGAGAACTCGACGGCGTCTGAGAGTGTACAGTAACCCTTTAAGCATGTGTTACATTCTGGGAGAGACAGGGCCCGTAGCTCAGCGGTAGAGCAGGGGACTCATAATCCCTTGGTCCCAGGTTCGAATCCTGGCGGGCCCACCATTCCC
>DASQXC010000171.1:0-3611 GCA_035639935.1 Terriglobales bacterium | reverse complement strand
GCCCCAGCGGTACGGGAAGTATTTTGGGTTGTCGAGGTCCTTAATACGCGGGATCTTGTTCTGCTGCACCGCATCTCGCAGCCACATCGCAGTATTGGGATCGACCGGACCGAGCGACAGGTATTCGGCCATTCCTTCAATGAACCACAGGGGCAGAGTCGCAGCCGCCGGCATCTGTCCGAATACCGACGCCCCGCTCTTTGTCATATCGAATTGAAAGGCATGCGCCAGTTCATGTCCGAGCACGTGGTCAGTATCAGCCAGCGGACCGGCAAGCGGCATCACGACCCGGCGCCGCAACGGTTCGGTGACGCCGCCTACCGACTCGCCCAGAAATTCGGGAATCACCGTTGTTCCTTCGAAGTCAGCATGATTGGCATACACGACGACCGGCTGCCGCGATGAAAGCTGGTGGCCGAGCACACGCGAGAGCCGCGCGTACCAGCGCTCGGCCATGCGCCCCACCTGCTCGATCGCCGGTTTTTCCTGATCGTAGTAGTAAATGTCGAAGTGCGCAGTCTTGAGCACCTTAAAATCGAAAGTGCGGTAACGCACCCGGTTCTGAGCAAAATATTCCTGGCCTGCGAATGGGTGGCTGGTTAAGACGATTGCAATCAGGAACAGGTAAGCAAGCCAGCGCCGATTCATTTCATTTCCCCCGCTGCTACTCGTCAGCTACTCTTTAAAGATGTCCGCAACAGGCAAACTGTTGGTATGAGCCGAGGTGTAGCCGGTGGAAGCGGAGAGGAGGCGATTTGAGAGTTGGTTTTTCAGTAGCTCAGCCTTCTGCGTCCTGAGGCACGCCTTCGGCTGCTGGGAGCCGGTAGGTTTTGCGCACGATTTCTGGTAGGGCGTAGGCGAGGAACGAGACTCCGAATCCGACAAACCAGGAATAGTCGTAGAGGAAGCGCAGCAACGGCACCACCAGTCCGATCCAGGCCGCTGCACAGCCAAGGAGGGTGGCAACAACCCCGCGCCAGCTCCAGCCGCTATAAATGCCACTTTCCAGATAGAGATCTTCGACTTCGAGCCGCCGCCGGCGCACTACCCAGTAGTCAGCGATGAGCACGCCCGCTATCGACCCCAAGCCTCCGGAATATCCGAGCAGCCACTTGAAGATATAGCCCGAAGGGTCGGCGAGCAGCTTCCAAGGCTGCATCAAGACTCCGATGAATCCGGTCAGTAGGCCTCCGCGCCGGAAGCTGATGAGACGCGGGAAGGCGTTGGCGAAATCGTTGGCGGGCGAGACCACGTTTGCAGCGATGTTGACCGAAAGCGTCGCCACCACCACGGTGAACATCGAGATCGCTATGATCCACGGCTGGGCGAATCTTCCCACCAGATCCACCGGATCCCAGATCGCCTTGCCGTAGATAATCGCGCTTGCACTGGTGATGACCACACCCATCGCGGCGAACACCGTCATGGTCGTCGGCAACGCGATCACCTGCCCGACTGCCTGCGCTGTTTGGCTCCTACCGAAACGCGTAAAATCCGGCATATTCAGCGACAGGGTCGCCCAGAAGCCAATCATGGCGCTTAAAGACGGAACGAAGACCAGCCAGAAATCATGCCACGTGTTGTACTGCCCCTTTTGAGCGAGGATAGGGCCGAGCCCGTGCGCTCGCGCCAGTGCCCACCAGACCAGCAGCGCCGTCATGATGAGCACAAACGGTGCCGCCCAGTTCTCGACCTTGCGGAGCAGGTCCATTCCCCGGTAAACCACAAGTATGTTCAACCCCCAGAACAGCAGGAAAGAGATCCATTCGGTAGGCGCGTGGCCGCCGAAGTTCCCCCGAATAGCGGTTGCCCAACCCGGCCACAGCGAACGGAAAAACACGTGCAGTGCCTGCCCACCAATCCACGACTGAATCCCAAACCAGCCGCATGCCACCAGCGCACGCATCAGCGCCGGGAGGTTGGAGCCGCGGGTGCCATAGGAAGCTCTCGCGAATACTGGGAATGGAATGCCGTACTTCGTGCCTGCGTGGGAATTGAGCAGGATTGGAATCAGGACGATGGTGTTGCCAAGCAGGATGGTCAGCAATGCCTGTTTCCAGTTCATTCCGGCGCCGATGAGCCCCGAGGCCAGCATGTAAGTTGGGATGCAGTGGGCCATCGAGACCCACAAGGCAGCAAAGTTATATGTGTCCCATGTACGCCGAGCGGGGTCGGTAGGCGCGAGATCCTTGTTGTACAGAGGGCTGGATTCGATCGACCGCGTTGCGGCAGGTTGCATAACGGAAGAGTGCTTCTAATCAATCGGCATTGTACCTCGCTCGCTTCCTTTCGCGACCGTGTATCAGAGACTCTACAACGGCTTGGAGCGGAGCTCCTCTGGGTTCCACCCGTGGGGCCGAACGCGTAAAATCGTGGCTGATGAGAAAATCGGCTATACTTCTGGCCGCATTGCTCCTGCTGGGCGTGGCGGCGGCCGAAAACAAGCAACAGCAGGCGGCCAATCTCAAGGTGGTCGTGCTCAAGGAATACAACGGCAAGCCGGTTCGCAACGCCAGCGTCATTCTGCACGCGGTGGATGCCCGCGGACGGCAGGGCCATGGCGGTCTGCAGCTCAAGACCGACAACGAAGGTAAGGCCTTTTATAGTGGCATTCCGTATGGCAGACTGCGCATCCAGGTAATTGCTCCCGGCTTTCAGACGTATGGAGAAGACCACGATATCAATCGGCCCGAGCAGGAATTCGTGGTCAAACTCAAACGCCCGCAGGAGCAATATTCAATCTACAAGTGAGCCGGAACGTTAGGGGTTTGCACATCCGAGGTCACGTCCGGCGCGAGACAGGCATCTACCTTCCACTGAGGTTCAAGCAGAGCAGGCCGCGACTGACACACGCTTTGGGGGTTACGACCATGAGCAACAGTTTCAATTTCCTCACCGGTGCTGGCATCGGCGCCGGTTTGATGTACCTGATGGATCCAGATCGCGGCAATCGGCGCCGAATGCTGGTGCGAGACCAGGCAGTGCACGGGCTGCACCTGGGCGCACGTGCGGCCGATAAAGCCATACGCGATCTTCAGAACCGCGCCCGCGGCACGGTCGCCGAAGCATGGGCTGGGTTCCGGCGCGAGGAGATGCCCGACGCAGTCATAGCCGAGCGGGTGCGGGCCCGGCTTGGGCGGCTGGTCTCCCATCCTAACTCCATCGAGGTTACGGCCCAGCAAGGCCGGGTCACGCTGAGCGGGCCGGTGCTGGAGCACGAAGTGCGAGAGCTTATCTCCCGGGTACGCTCCATCCGCGGTGTGCGCGACGTGAACAACCGGTTGGACATCCACAAGCAGCCGGGCAATGTGCCGGGATTACAAGGCGGGAGCGGCCGCACCGGACAACGTATCGAGCTGCTGCAGGAGAACTGGGCCCCGGGCACGCGGCTGCTGGTCGGCGCTGCCGGCCTGATGGCGATTGCCGGAGCCAGGGGCCGCGGCATCATCAAGACGCCTCTAGCGCTGGCCGGCGCCGGCATGCTCCTGCGCGCCGCCACCAACCTGCCATTGCGGCGCAGCCTCGGCCTTGACGGCAGCCGCCGTGGTATCGAATTTCAGAAGACCGTCCATATCGCCGCTACAGTCGAGGAGGTGTGTGCGGTTTGGTGT
>DASQXC010000170.1:0-12616 GCA_035639935.1 Terriglobales bacterium | reverse complement strand
GGAGGTGGCCTTAAAGGCGATGAACTGAGAGTCGCCATTGCCCACCGCTGTACCCCAACTCATGGATGTCGTCAGGTTGGTTTGCGTCGAGGAGGCGATCTGGTACGCGACCGCCTGACGCGTGGTGGTGGCCGAACCCGTAGCGGGGAACGAGAATCCCGCGCCCGGCACGAAACTGTTATTCGTACCGGATTGATTGCCGGAAACGTCCACCGCGAACAATAAAATGTCGTTGCCACTGGTGGTGCTCAATGGACTGCTGGTGATGCTCGTCGAGCTTGTACTGACGTTGGCTGCAGGCCCGGCATCAATCGGCGAGACGCTTTCCGGACCCGAAATCTCGTAGACCACGATTCCGGCTCGCACAACACCGCCGTTGGTCGTGAAGTTGGCGGTGACACTCGTGACGGCCGCCGAATTGGCCATGTAGAAAATCGCGCTACGGTTAAGGCTGTTTAACGACTTGTACGCTCCGGCCTGGGCCCAGCTCTGACCGGCGCTGTCGGTGACCGTGAAGTTGTCCGTGGCATTCGAGCCCTCGCGCACGAAGGCCACCAGCAGATTTCCTGCTGTCGTGGTGATGTTCGCCGTGATGCTGGTCGCTCCACTGTTGGGATTGAAGTTCTGCTGGGCTTGAACGACCGCTAAAGATGGGGCCTGTGCGTGGGAAGCGGAAGCCGCCAGCAATACCAGCAACATTGCTGCAAGTATTGCGCTTAGTCGGAATGGCGGCGCGATTCTGGAAAAATGCTGCATTCGAATGGCTGGAGGCAGCACCATGTCTCTATCCTGCTTCTTCCAGTGGGTGGCTGGCTGGTGACCACTGGCGACCTAGTTTTTTACGAGTGACGAGACGCAGGCGATGGGCCCAGTAAAGCGTCACAGCATCGGCGCTCTCCCCCACCGGAACAATTGAACGAAGGTGGCGGAGTTATAGCACGAAGGTGCTATGGCAGCTGTGGTGCAACATGGAATAAGAGAAAGCTTCGAACCTACAGGGCAACCCAAGAAATCAATAGCTTGCGCGGCGTATGCTAGCAGCAACTCGCGCAGACATCAAAAGAAAACTGCGACCAGAGCGGCTTCGATGAACGATAGGATCGGTAAAGCACGCTAGCTGTAATTGGTGCCAGTTAACCAGACGAAAAACCCACAAAACGCGCAAACGTGGGCGCCCCCCAAAAACCCAAGAAGAGCGAAGCCGAGGAATTGGAGGAGCGCACGCCCTTTTGGCCGATGCTGTGGCCCCCCGATGAAGATGACCCTGAGGCGCAGGAGGAGATGTTTGACCTCTACCAGGGCCTGGGCGGGACGCCGGAGGATTTGGAGAATGAAGACGAGGAAACTCGCAAAGCCTACGCCGAGTGGCTGAAAAAGAAACCAGCGGAGTAGCTGAGGAGGACTTTCTCTGCCAAGCCGTGGCCGACGCCGTGGGCAGCCGCCTTTGAGATACCCGGGAGCTCCCATTCATTAAATGACACCCAGATGCAACCTTGGTTCTGCCGGTCCCGCACATTGGCACAGCAGTCCAAGGCAGAATCGTACCCGACCTCAGCACGCCAGACCGGCTGGCCGCTCAGCCTAGCAGCGATTGAGGCCGCTGGGCTGACGGCCGACGGGGGTCCGGTTGGGAATGACCAAACCGGAGCCATCTGCCGGCTCGCAGCGCATCGCGGGCGTTACCCGGCTCGGGATGGCAGACTGGACGAACTTGTGGACGCACCTGTCGCCGCACAGGTGCTTATAGTCACCTTGGCCGGCCACGTGATCATCCCATGCCTCGATCAGAAGCACTCCTGCACCCGCATACCCCAGGAACCAGTGGTTTGTTTCCTTCTTGACGACTTGGCACATGTCACACTCGTAGACGCTCGCTTTCATACCGAATCCCTCGCCTCCACTTTAGTCGCTACCCAATCCATCTGCAGCCGTCCTCACGCAACCGCCTCGTCCTCGTTGATTTCGTAAATCCTCTGCACTAATCCAGCCTCTACTGCCCACCCCGGTGCTTTGAGCTCCGGCCCTGCGCTGTCCGTTTGCATACCTTCATGTCTCCACTCATTCCTGGGTTATGGAGAGGGAACCACCGCCTGGACCTGATTGGAATAGGCGCTCTCGTTATTGCTCGCGTCCACCGCGGTCGTAACATAGAAGTAGGTCTTGCCGGACTGTACAGTGAAATCGGTGTAGTTGGTGGGCGCGTTCAGGGCGGTGTTAATCATGGTGTAAGGACCGCCCGCTACTGTGCTGCGGTAGATGTTGTAGCCCACCACGGTCGACGTGCTGCCGTTCCAGCTCAGGGTGACCGAGTGCTGGACGGGCGACGCGGGAGGCGGGGTTGCGGAGTTCGCGCCTCTCAAGGCGACGAACACGCCGTCGGCGGACGCGGGTGCCGTCCAGCTAATCGATGCCGTGTAAGACCCCAGGGAAGCCACCGTCCTATATTGCATGGCCTGTCTTGCATTGGAGCCGTTGGTTGGAACCACATACCCCGAGCCCGCCGTAAAGCTCTCATCCGTAGAAGCGGTTATCTCGTAAACAAGCAGGTCGTTGGCATTGGTTGTGGTGACGCTTCCGGTGGAGAGCGCCGTGGTGGCACCGCTTGAGTCGCTAATCGCGGTGCTTTGGTCTACGACGGAGGCCGAAGCAACACCAGAAAACTCTTCGGCCACAATGCCTTCGGTTGCTGTAAGGTTCGAGGCGAAATTGCAGGAAATCGTGTTGGCCGCTCTGGCCAGGACGTTAGTAGCAAGAAAGAGCGCGTCCTCGCGATTGCCCCCAGAGGCGGAACTCCCGATTTTTGTGTAGCTATTGCCGGCCGAGTCGGTAACGGAAACAATCGAGGTTTGATCGGCCCCTTGGCGGCAGGCCACCAGCAGGGCGTCACCTGCGTTGTTGGTCATGTTCACACTTATGCTTGTTCCTCCAGTTGAGCTCAGGTTATTGGCTGCCCTTACAAAGGCCAGGGAGGACGCGGTCGTGACCGTGACCGTAGCCGAGGCTGACTTGGTGGTATCGGCCGCACTGACCGCCTTCACGGTATAAGTACCAGCCGTGGCAGGTGCGGTGTACAGGCCGGCGCTCGAGATTGAGCCGCCGGTGACCGACCAGGTGACGGCCGTGTTGCTGGTTCCAGTCACCGATGCGGTGAATTGCTGGGTCCCGCCCGTCAAGAGAGAGGCTGAGCCAGGCGATACTGATACTGCCACTGGCACGGTTGCCGAACTCGTGCCTCGCAACGCGACGAATACGCCGTCGGCCGAGGCGGGGTTGACCCAGCTAATCGCCGCCACGTAAGAGCCGACGGAAGCCACCGCCCTATATTGCATTGCCTGTCTGGCATTGGAGCCATTGGCTGGAATGACATACCCCCACCCTGCCGTAAAGCTTTCGTCTGTGGAGGCGTTTATTTCGCAAACAAGCAGGTCGTTGGCATTCGTTGTGGTGATACTTCCGGTGGAAACCGCCGTCGCGGCGCCACTTGAGTCGCTGATCGTAATGCCCTGATCTACAACGGAGGCTGAAGCAACACCAGAAAACTCTTCGACAACGATTCCTTCGGTTTTCGTGAGATTCGAGGCGAAATTGCAGGAAATCGTGTTAGCCCCACTAGCCGGGACGTTCATAGCAACATAGAGCGCGTCCTGGCGATTGCCGCTGGCGCCCCCGGATGCGGAACTGGCGATCTTTATATAGCTATTGCCGGCGGAGTCGGTGACGGAAGAGATGGATGTCTGATCAGCTCCCTGGCGACAGGCGACAAGCAGGGCATCCCCGGCGTCGTTGGGCATGTTAACGCTTACGCTTGTGCCTCCGACGTAGGACAGATTATTGGCTGCTCTCACGAAAGCGAGGCTGGCGGCATTCGCTGTGGCCCGAGTGCCGACGGTTAGTAAACAGATTACAAAAGTCAAAAGGACAAACCAATTTCTCACGAACCTCTCCTGCCCAGCAGCCCAGCGGGGGTTCAGGAAAAACACACCTCATCGGAAGAAGCTCCCGGGACGGCTGATCCAGCTATGAGTTGTTTGGGCTCCAACGGGCGCGCGTTTGGAATCCCTGGACTGCGCGAACTGCTATTCGCATTCCCGAGCCGCTGCTGGTTGCTTGGCAGAACACGGGATAATTGGCTGGAATACGTTTGGGCTGGAGACTTCGACTGATTGCGGCAACCGAAGCTGGGCGTGAGACCTGCCTGGTACGATTCATATTCTCGCTTGGCGTTTGGGATCTCAGGACTAGGTCGTGCACAGTGATCGTTCGTCGGTGTCACACCGATGCGAAGTCGCGTGCTTTGAATGATCTAAGTACGCGCCATTGCACCTGATTGTGTTGAATGCTTGCACGTGGTTGTGCAAACTTCTTGCCATCGAGGCTGCACTCTGTGCGGAATGAGCTATGTTGTTGATGCGGCGGTGCTTACGCATCAGCAACGGGGCGAGCTTCGCGATGAGAATTCGTATTTTTTCCTGCTGGCCGGTAATTCTGTCGTAAGGGATTTTACTGATAAGCGCACACACACTGCTGTGGCGCGTTTTTTTCACAAAACAGAAGATCCCCCGCGCCGATCCAGGCTGCTCGGCAGTCGTACGAATTGAAAACTAACGTTTCATGCGCTCTTGCGAAACCCCACCAGATCGGGTGGCCCGAATACTTCGTACCCGGCGGCCAGGGCGCATCTGCAAATGGCTGCAATTCGCAGTGCAGGAACTGTTCGCATTCTCCTGTGTTGTTACCGCTGCTATTCGCCGCCGACACATGGGGCCGTGCTAAGGATAGAAAGACTGTGAGAAACTCAATCAGGGGGGCGCCCTGGGGCAGGCTCAGTCGGCGGAAGCGGTCGAGCTGGTTGGGGAACTTCCCATACTTCCCAAGCCGGCGTCGCGAATCTTGTAGAGCAACGCGCGGTAGCTGATGCTCAACGCGCGGGCCGCCTTCTTCCGGTTCCAGTTGTTGGCCTGCAGCACTTTGAAGATGATCCGGCGTTCCAGTTCGCGCACGGCCTGGCGGGTGACCTTCTTCAATGCGATGGGGGCATCAACGTTGGGAATATCCGGATCGAAGTTCTGCTGGCGCCGGTTCAGTAACTCGCTGGTGATGGTCTCCTCTGAGCCCAGGATCACATAGCGCTTGATCAGGTTTTCCAGTTCGCGGATGTTCCCAGGCCAGTGATAGCGCTCGAGCAGCGACATGGTCTGGCTGGAGGGTGTCTGTGCCCGGCAGTTGTACTTCTCGTTGTAGTGCGCCAGAAAGTACTTCACCAAGGTCGGAACGTCATGGCTCCGGTCTCGGAGCCGCGGCAGGCGCAGGTTGACCACGTTAATGCGATAGAACAGGTCGGCGCGGAAACTGCCGGTCTCAATCTCGTGTTCGAGGTCCCGATTGGTGGCACAGACCACGCGCACCTCGACTTTCTTGTCCTCCTGGGCGCCGATGCGGCAGAATTGGCCGTCCTGAAGAAGTTGCAGAAGCTTGGCTTGGAGACCCGGTTCCAGCTCGGAGATTTCGTCGAGGAAGAGCGTGCCGCGATGGGCCATTTCCACCCGGCCAGGCTTGCTGCCGTTGGCGCCGGTGAAGGCGCCCTTCTCGTAGCCGAAAAGTTCGCTCTCCAGCAGTGTTCCTGGAATGGCCGGACAGTTCACCTTGACGAGAGGACCAGCGGCCCAAGGAGAAAGCTGATGAATCAGGCGCGCGATCAGTTCCTTGCCGGTCCCGCTTTCGCCCTGGATAAGGACGGGAATATTAGCTGCGGCAAGCCGTTCCACCCGCTGGCGGATGACGCGCATCGCCTCCGATTGCCCGAAAATCACCTCATCGGGCGGTAAGCCATTTGACACCGGGTGCCTCCATCAGCCGCGCGGCTACTGTGGTCCCATTGGTAGTAAACGCGGGTCTTCTCGACTACTATCTTGGCCCGCGAGCACTCATAGCACCAAACACAAAGCCAGTGGCAGGCAATAGAGGATTCCAAGGATTTGTCACGTTTTCTGCGGAATAAGCGGTGACTGCTGCTCTCGTTGGGTGGAGAATAATGCTGGTTGGGGCCACGGGCGGGCAAACCCTTTCACCTGAGGGAATGCACTTTCCCTCGAATGCTCTGGTGCTTCAAGGGGCTACTGAACTTAATAGCCCACAAGTGGTAATCGTGGGTGGCCGTTACGCGAAGCAGGCGCCCCCGAAACCGACGCGCTGCGCGTGGCACATCCTTCATCCGAGGCAGCGGCGAGGAAGGTACTTCGAGGGTGACGCTGGTGAACCGCGGCAGAAAGCGGCGGGTGGCCAGCAAGGCACCGCCCACGCTGACGTTCAGCGCAGTGGCGAATTCCAGGAATTCCTTGCCTCCGGAATCCTTGCCGCGTACGAATACCGGGACTGCCAGCGGGACCCGTTCATGCTTTCGGCGCTCAACGAAGCCTCTTGATGGAACCACTCGCGCACCTGGGGCAGGGGACTATACGCGAAGAAACCCGCATTCGGGATGCCAAACGAAAGTGCTAGCCCTTCTGGTTCCGAATAATTGCAACTGCGAAGTAAATCTGTCGTTTGCAGCCGCTTGCGGGAGTCACGCATGATCCGACGCTAGCTCTAGAACCCAACTATGACGCAAGCTCTTGCGGCGGCCGAGACAAATTGTTGCATTTTAACGCTTGACAACCCTGGTGGGTTTCCGTAGCATTGAAGTCCTCCCCTCAGATTCCGTGATCAATGGAAGAGCGTAGCGCGTGATTGTACGCGTCTCCCCTTGCGCCGGGTTGATTACTGGGCTCTGAAGGATCGCGGTTCGATCCCCGAAACAAGCTGTCAACGGCATCCGTTCTCATCATGAGTACTGGCAGGCCCACGTCTGAGAAGAATGCGGAGGCGGGAGAGGGGAGAGCTTCCCCCGCCGAGCTATTCAAGAGCACGCGTGCATTCTCCCTGTCCGGCAAGGATGGCGAAGCGCAGCGCCGGGAATTCGACGACCTCCTAAGATCGTTCGAGAAGCTGCAGGAGGAAAGCCGCCGGCGGACTACCGCGCTCGCCCACGCCGCCCATGAATTGAAGACGCCGCTGGCCATCATGGCCGGTTATCTCGAGCTCCTGCTGGGCGACAAGCTGGGCCCGCTCAGCGACCGCCAGCGCCGCATTTTGAATGACATGCGCGCCAACTCCTCGCGTCTGCAGCAGTTCATCCATGATTTCCTCACTTACAGTGCGCTGGAGACCGGCAATGTCAGCATGCGCTTTGAAATGGCCGACCTGAACGCCTGCCTGGCGGAAGTCTGCAGCTTCTGGGTGCACCGCTTCCACCAGCAAGGGGTGGCACTGTATTTTTTGACTAATGAAAAACTGAAGCCCTTCCCTTTTGACAATTTCAAGGTGCAGCATATCGTCTCAAACCTGCTGGACAATGCCTTGAAATTCACCGCCAGCGGGGGCACGGTGTGGCTGAACGCCGAACCGCACGTGTGGGAACGGCGCACGGGCAAACCGGCGCGGATTGCCGGCGACCGCCGCAGGCAGTCCCTGCCGCTACCCAATTCAGTGCGCATCTCCGTCTCCGATACCGGCGTTGGCATCGCTCCCGAATTTCAGCAGGAGATCTTCGAAGATTTCACCAAGGCTTCGCACGACAAGAATTCTCAGGGCATGGGATTAGGTCTTTCAATCGCGCGCCGCTTGGTGCAGGCGCACGGGGGAAGGATTTGGATGGAAAGTCAACCGGGTTCGGGGAGCAAGTTCTCGTTTCTCATCCCCTTGAACCCGTTTTAGGAGAGGATTCCGTGGCCTCAAGCAACGCAACGAACATTCTGGTGGTGGATGATGAACCCAGCATGCTGGGCTACATGCGAACGCTGCTGGAACTGGATGCGCACCGTGTCGAGACCGCTTCCAGCGGGGAAGATGCACTGCAGCGCGTGCGCCGCGATCCCCAGCCCGGGGTGGTGCTGCTCGATCTGCTGATGCCGGGCCTGGACGGACTGGAGACGCTGGAGAAGATGCGCGAGATCCGTCCCAATCTGAAGGTGGTGATGCTGTCGTGTGTCAGCGACACTCGGAAGGTAGTGCAGGCCATCCGCCTCGGGGCCCAGGACTACCTCACCAAGCCTTTCAATAAGGCGGAACTTGATGGCGTGCTGCGCCATTGCTTTCAGAACCAGCAAGCGCTACAGGAGAGCTATGCGGAAGCCGAGCCGCTAGGGGACGATACCTATTTCGTTTCCGCCAGCGCGGCCATGCGCCGCATCCGCAGTCAGGTGGCGCAGGTGGCCAAGGTGGATGTCCCGGTGCTGATGCTGGGCGAGAGTGGCACCGGCAAAGAAGTGGTGGCCCGCCTGGTTCACAAGATGTCAGCCCGCGCTCACCGCACCTTTCTTAAGGTCAACTGCGCGGCTGTTCCCGCCGACCTGCTGGAGAGCGAGCTGTTCGGCTACGAGCCCGGTGCCTTCACCGGGGCTAACCGCCCTAAGCCGGGCAAGTTCGAGCTCTGCAACAAGGGTACGATTTTGTTGGATGAGATCGGGGAGATGCCGCCGCTGCTGCAGGCTAAGCTGCTGCACGTGCTCCAAGACCAGACGTTCTCACGTTTGGGCGGCAGGACTACCATTAGTGTTGATGTTCGCATCCTGGCCGCCACCAACATTGACGTGCAGCAGGCGCTGGCCACCCGCAAGCTGCGCGAGGACCTGTACTACCGTCTAAACGCCTTCACATTGCAGATCCCCGCCTTGCGCGACCGCAAAGAAGAGGTTCCATTATTGCTGAAGCACTTTATGACACGCATTGCCGAGCGCTACGGCCGCCCACCTCTGCCCTTCTCCCCCGCTTTGCAGGATGCCTGCCTGAAGCACAGCTGGCCGGGCAACGTTCGCGAGCTGGAGAACTTGGTGAAGCGATATCTGATCCTTGCAGACGAGGTGCAGGTCATCCGCGAACTGGAGCCCAAGAATGCTTCCTCGCCGGAAGGCGCCCCTAAGCCGCAAGAGACATCCAACGGCGGTTTGAAGTCGCTGGTCCGCAGCCTCAAGGACGAGGCCGAAGCTGAAGCTATCGCCCGCACCCTGGAACAGACCAACTGGAACCGTAAAGAAGCGGCCCGCATCCTCAACATCAGCTATAAGGCCTTGCTATACAAAACACGGCAGTACGGTATCGAGGGGCCCGGTCGGCAATCATCACGGATCGCGACCACCGCCTGAGCTTGGCGACCGAGCCTAGGGAGGGATCTTGGTTTTCGGCGAGGACCAAGACCTCTCGCAGCTAGCATCCCTCCGTGGCAACTCCTTCCACGTGCTACCCACGGCATCCAAGACTACAATTCGCAGTTGCGGAGAGCGTCACAAATGCATGCCGTTTTTCTCCGTGCCTCCGTGGCTGATTTGGAATGACCCCGAGCGAACAGGAGATCGAGCGGCGCTATCACAATCTGCGCTCCGTGATGGCCGCCCACAATGTGGACGCGCTCGTGGTCTGCGGCAACCAGTACGCGGGATTCGAAGGCGCGGTGCGCTATGTTTCGGGTTTCGAGATCGTGCATCGTTATGCTTACGTGCTGTTGCCGATGGAAGGCGAACCCACGCTGCTGTTCCCGCGCGAGGCCCGCTGGATCGGCGACAAGAAAAAGCCTTGGGTGCGCGAGCATGTGTGGGCCGAGGTTCCAGGGCGCTGGCTGCGAGAGCAGGCGCGCGAGCATCGCTGGAACCGGCTGGGCGTATACGGCCTGGACTTCATCATGGCGGTCCGCGACTACCGTGAGCTCGAAGGGGCCGTCGAACTCGTGCCATTCGACTTCCACTTTGATATAGCGCGCGCCGTGAAGAGCGAGGAAGAACTCGCGGAAATTCGCGACAGCATGGCCATTATCCTCGATGGCTTCTGGGCGTTGATCGAGAGCTACCGGCCGGGACGAACCGAGGCGGAGATTATGGCGCCCGCCGTCGAGCGCTTCTTCGCCCGCGGCGCTGGTCCGCGCATGATGAACATTGTCCTTTCCGGCGCGAAAGGCGAGGCCGAGGCGCACTTCAAGGTCCCTGCCCACCGCGTGGTCGCGCACGGCGATCTGATGCTCTATTCCCTGGAGATCACCGGGGCAGAGGGGTATTGGGTAGAGTTCTCGCGGCCGCTGATCCAGGAGCGGCCGAGTTCGCGCACGGAGGCCATGAAGGCGGCGTATCCTGAGGCGCTCGAAGCTGCGCGCACGCTAATGCGCGACGGCGAGCTGGCCTCAGCCGTGCACCGCGCCATCGCCGACACCTTCACGCGCCACGGCTTTACCCTGGGACATCTCTCGGGACATTCGATTGGGCTGACCATGATTGAGCATCCCGCCATCGGCGCCAAGAGTGACGTCGTCCTGCGCGAGAACATGGTGCTTTCGCTGCATCCGCAGGTTATAGATCGCGATGGCCAGGTGTGCCTGTACACGCAGGACACCTACCGTGTGGGCAAGCGCGCAGGCGAAAATTTGTGTGACGTGCCTTGGCGATTCTTCGATGGCAGCGAGAAAAGAGAGAGCATTCAGCACTCAGCAATCAGCACTCAGCCCAATGCGATAAGAAGCTGAATGCTGAGTGCTGACTGCTGACTGCTGACTGCTGAGTGCTCCCATGCGAATCTGCATCATCGGCTGTGGCGCGGTCGGCAGCATCTTCGCGGCGCACCTGGCACGGCTGGAGGGCGTCGAGGTCTGGGCCTACGACGTAAATCGCGAACACGTGGATGCCATCAACCGGGAGGGATTGCGCGTTTCAGGTGCGGCTGAGTTCACGGTCTCCTTGAACGCTTCGAGCGATCCCGGCAGCATTCCACGCTGCGATTATGGCATTATGGCTACCAAGGCCATTCACACCCGAGTCGCAATCGAGCAGGCGGCGCGCATCTTCCATGGTCGGAGCGCGGTGTGCTCAGTTCAGAACGGCGTCGGCAACGAGGAGATCATTGCCGAGCACGTGAAATTGGTCATCCGCGGCACGACTTTTCCTGCTGGACACCTCATCGCGCCCGGCCACGTGGGCTTCGACATCAAAGGTGACACTTGGATCGGCCCCTTCGAGCCCAGCCCCGCACCCATGGAGATGGTCGAGGAGCTTGCGGGCACACTCACCCGCTCCGGCATGCATACTATCGCGCTGCCGGATGCCCGTGGCGCTCAATGGACCAAGCTCATCTTCAACGCCGCCACCAACGCGGTCGGCGCGCTCACCCGCCTTGATCACGGCACGGCCACTCACTTCCAACCCACGGGCGAGCTGTTTCGGGCGCTGATCGAAGAGGGCAAGTGTGTTGCGCGGGCACTCGGCATCGAGCTGCACGGCGACCCTTGGGATTTGGTGGCCAAAGGAGCGAGCGCTCCCGGCAAGCACAAGTCGAGCATGCTTCAGGACGTCGAAGCCCGCCGGCCCACGGAGGTGGATTTCATGAACGGCGCCATCGTACGCTGGGGGGAGAAGGTAGGTGTGCCTACGTCCCTGAACCGCACATTGTGGGCGCTGGTCAAAGGCTTCGAGCATTCGTGGGGTTAGCCGTGAACTTAAACACGCCCTCTACAGCATAGGAGCTAGCGTGTCCGTCCCCTTCCGCATCGGCGTGTTGCAGCTCTCGATGGAGCCACTGGAGCAGACTGTGCGTATGGCGCGGGCCTGCGATGCGGCGGGGTTCGACATCTTCTGGCTGGCCGAAGCCTATCCCTGGTGGCGCAAGCATGCGATGGAAGCGCGCTCGTCCACCGCCATCACTGCCATCCTGGCGCGCGAAACCCGGCGGATTTCCGTTGGCTGGGGAATCATCTCGCCCTACACGCGGCATCCGGTGCAGATTGCTATGGAAGCCCGTGTCTTACAGGAGGCCGCCGGGGATGGCCGTTTCATTCTCGGCCTGGGCGCCTCAAAAATCTTCATGCAGGAGATCGGCGAGGGCGAAAAGGGCAAGGAGATGGGCCCGGCAGTGGTGATGCGCGAGGCCATAGAAATTGTGAAGCGCATGCTTGCCGGTGGCGCCGTCGATTATCGCGGACGCGCTTTCGAGGCGCACGCTCCTCCGCTCAAGGACGATGCCCACGCGCCCCGCGGGCCGGTACCCATGTATGTGGCGGCGACCGGGCCGGTTCTTCAGCGGATCGCAGGCGAGATCGCCGACGGCCTGCTCACCGCCTCGATCACCACGCCCGAGTTCGTGAAGTATTCACGCAAGAATATGGAGGAGGGCGCCCGCAAGGCAGGTCGCGATCCTTCCACCCTCGACTTGGGATCGGTGATTGTCGGCTCCATCCACCGTGATTCGCGCAAGGGGAGGGAGGGCGCGCGCGAAATGGCAGCCATGTACCTGGCGAACAAGGTCCAGAACATCCGAGGTTCAGCCGACGTGCTGCTCCGCTCTGCCGGCCTCAGTTTCGAGGAGCTTCAGCCCATTGCCGATGCCATGGAGCATGGCGGACGCAAGGCCGCCGCCCGCGCCGTCAGCGACGAGATCCTCGAAAGAGTCCACCCCATTGCCGGCACACCGGACGAGTGTATCGCCCGGATTAAGGAGTACCGCGCCGCCGGCTGTACCAACATCATGCTGGAAATCTGGGGTGAGGACCGCGAAGAGCAGGCGCGGCTGTTCGGGCAGGCAGTGCTGCCATTCTTCAGTGGGAAGT
>DASQXC010000169.1:0-2138 GCA_035639935.1 Terriglobales bacterium | reverse complement strand
ACTGCGCCATCATCCCCCCGAATTCGTTCGCGCTGGCACGTTCGGTGGAGTACTTCAAGATCCCGCGCGACGTGCTCACGATCTGCGTGGGCAAGTCCACCTATGCGCGCTGCGGGATCATCGTAAACGTCACCCCCTTCGAGCCTGAGTGGGAAGGCTTCGTGACGCTAGAGATTTCCAACACCACACCCTTGCCCGCCAAGATTTACGCCAATGAAGGGCTGTGCCAGATCATTTTTTTCCAGGGTGATGAGCCTTGTGAGACCAGCTACAAGGACCGCAAAGGCAAATACCAGGCGCAAAAGGGAATAGTACTGCCCAAGGTGATGGCCTAAAAATGCTGACGGACGCGTAAGTAATGCCCTATGGGAAACACCCCCACGGAGTGGCTGCCGTGGTAGATGTCCTGTGTGGAAATTATTTATGCCGGAACGAGACTGATCATCCCTTCCTTTGCTCGTCGGATTCCTTGAACATGTACTTGATCGCGGGCTTGTAGATGAGGAGGTTTCCCTGGCCCGCGGAGCGAGTAACTTTGATACAGTTCTTGTCGTACCACTCGATGGTGCCATGCACTTCCTCGCCATCGCGCAGAACCACCACCATCCTGGTTTTAGCTTGCATCTGTTTCAGGTAATAAAAATTCTCTGCGTGAGTCTGTTCCGGGGGCGGGACTTTCTTGCCGACAATGGTACGGTCCCGGTCGCGGCGCTCGGCCGGGAGGTGGTTCTCCGGACGGCTGAGCGACGGCCGGATCAGCTTGCGATTGGCGAAATCATCCGCCACCTCAGGGGCCCGACGCACTGCCGTGGAATCCATTCCGTCCTTCATAGCGTTTCTCCGGCTGGCGCCCAACTCCTGAGGCAGCACTGAGAGCGCACCGTTTTTAAACCCATAACGCAATCGCGATCGTTTCAGGAATGACCCAGGAGTTGCAAGCGGTTAATTTGTGCAAAATACCCTATCACACCGCCAGCAGCATGACAATTGATTGTGCAGGCGATGGTGTTTAGATGCTCTCCAGTGCGCCCACAAACGCATCGAGCGACAACGAACGAAGCAGGTTGCGGCGCATACCGGCCTCCACTTCCTCCAGACGGTCGGAAGCGGCTGCAATCCAGGCGAAATCCACGGACTGGGCAATCTGGGCCAGCTCGGGAGCGATATCGCTGTTGCACACAAGTTCCGCAACGCCAGACTTCAGGAACAACAGATCTTCCAGCAGCCCATACAGGGTGCGGATCAACTCCTCGGTTTGTTCCCTGCCGTCAGCGCCAGCGCGATATGTCTCTGTCACCCTGAACAGCTCACTATGGTTCTGGGGATTGACGGCGGTGGCCAGCAGGGTGAGCGCGTCTTTGCGCGCGGCGACATAGGCCGCCACATCGAATGCCAGCGCAGCTCCCACAGCGCCTCCGGAAAGCCGCGCCACCAAAGCGCGCTGCTCGAGGTTCCATTGCGGGCGCATTTGGGCAAGGCAGCTCTCGATTTCTGAGGAACGGAGTGGCGCCAGCGTCACGGTGACGGCACGCGAGCGGATTGTGGGCAGGAGTTCGCCAGGGTTCTCAGTCAGCAGAAACATCGTCGCGAACTCTGGCGGCTCCTCCAAGATCTTGAGCAGGGAATTGGCGGCTTCCTTCATGAAAGCAGAGACGGTAAAGACATACACGCGCTCGCGGCCTTCCGAGGGGCGAAAATAAATGGTTTCGATCACCCGCCGCACCTGGCCGACCTTGATCATCATCTGCGGGGGATCGGGCGGGACGATGAGCACGTCGGGATGGGTCTGGATGAGCAGGCGGGTGTCGCGTTTATCCGCCTCGCGCAGGTCCTCGCGCGCGGCTGCAGCTTCGGCGAAACGCACTGAGAGGTCGTCAGCCTCGCCGATGCGGAGACAGTTGGAGCAGGCACCACAGAAATCCGGCAGTCCGTCGCTGACTGGGCGCTCCAGGCAGTTGAGCGCCTTGGCCGTCATCTGCGCCAGCCTATATTTCCCGGCGCCGCGAGGGCCCGCGAGAATGATAGCGTGCGCCAGGCGGTCGCGGCCCAGCATCTCGCGTATGCGAGTAACGGTCTCGGTGTTGCCGTAGAAATCAGAGAAAGGCATTCGTTAGGTAGTCTAATTCAGCAGATAGTCG
>DASQXC010000168.1:0-2831 GCA_035639935.1 Terriglobales bacterium | reverse complement strand
CGGTTGGTGTGAATGCCCCCCTGGCATTCGCGAGCGAACTGGCCGCCCAAGCCAGAGGTCTTCCGATCCGGATCGTCCCCTATGTGGATGACAGTCTGGGTTGCATCGCGGCTGCCGATCTCGTGGTCTGCATGGCGGGTTACAACACCCTGTCGGAGGTGCTGTACCTGAAGAAAAAGGCGCTGGTGGTCCCTCGCAGTGGACCCAGTGCGGAGCAAACCACGCGAGCCCGACTACTTGCCGAGCGGCGCCTCATTGACGTGCTCCATCCGGCAGACCTCTCTCCGGAGAAGTTGGCTGAGCGCCTGCTGGAGGATTTGGAAAGGAGCGACTATCCGGTTCCGGAGGGAGCGCTGCCCATGGACGGCGCAACCGAAGCTGCGGCTCGATTACAGCAAATGCTGCCGGAACAAACCTATGCAATTTCCGCCTGACCTAGAGCCAAGGGTGGGTTACGTGGTCAGCACTTGGCCGCGCCTGTCACAGACGTTCGTGTTGAACGAGATTCTTGCCCTGGAGCGAGCCGGGCTATCTCTGCGAATCTTCTCCACCAAGGCCCCCCGCGCGGAGCCGGTCAGCGCCAAGGTGGCCGAGGTGCGCGCTCCCGTGGCTTACCTAAATTTCCAGGGGCACCGCGGGGCAATCCTGCTCGCCAATCTGCGGATCGCCCGCGACCTGCCGGGGCGCTATTTAAGGACCCTGATTCGAGCAATGCGTTATGGCCGACGAAGCATCTTGCGACGCTTCTTTCAAGCTGGCTATCTGGCCGACACGGTGCGCCGCCAGGCGGTCACGCACCTTCACGCCCACTTCACCACGGCTCCGACCCAAGTCGCCATGTTTACGCACGAACTGATCGGTGTGCCGTATACCTTCACCGCGCATGCGCGGGACATATATGCCGATACGCACCCGAAGCTTCTTCGAGCAGAAATGGAGTGCGCTCAAGCGGTAGTTACCGTGAGCCACTACAACCGGGATTATTTGCTTCAGATCAAGCCGGACTTAAACGGCAAGCTGCGCTGCATCGAATGTGGCCTGGATCTCTCAGAATTCAATTTCCGATGGCCCCGCGCTTCTGATCCGCCGCCGCCCACCGTCCTTGCCGTAGCCCGGCTGGTCGAAAAAAAAGGACTGGGCGACCTGATCCTGGCGGCGGCGGTCCTGCGACGACAGGGCCATAGTTTCCGAGTTGAGATTATTGGCGACGGCGAATTGCGCCATGTGCTCAAGTGCCATGTCGAGGAACTCGGGTTGCAAGACTGTATCGTCTTGCTGGGGGCCCAACCACATGAGAAGGTAAGGGCCGCCTACGATCGCGCTTCCATCTTCGCGCTTCCGTGTGTGATAGCGAGGGATGGAGATCGCGATGGGCTTCCCATCGCGCTCTTGGAAGCCATGGCCAGCGGCCTGCCTGTGGTGTCAACCCCGGTGGTGGGCATTCCCGAGTTGATCGACTCTGGGCGCAATGGGTTGCTCACGCCCCCCAGCGATCCGGCAGCGCTTGCTAACACGCTTGCGAAGCTCCTAGGCAACGCTTCTCTGCGCGACCAACTGGCGCTCGCCGCGCGTGCCACCATCGAAGCGCGATTCGCGATCGATCACAGTGCCAGGAAATTGCTGGAGCTATTTTATCCCTACTCAGAAATGACATGTTGTCGGTGAAAACGAACCCGAATCGGATGCGGCTCAGCCCTCCCCCAGGGAAAGGGCAACATCGTGAGTGCTTCCGTAGGTTGCGTTACCGATCCAGACATCGCGACACTTCGTACGGTGTTGGATCCGGCGGAGCTGGCCGAAAATCTCTGCCGGTCTTTGCACTTAACGGGCGTGAAAGAACTGCAGGTTCGCCTGCTGCGACATCACCCGGGCAAAAGGTGCGTATTCGAAATCGCACTCCAAACGAACCACGTATCGCACAGCCTGATTGGCAAGGTCTATGCGAAAGATCGCTCCGATGTGTGCACGCTGATGGAAGACATCAGCCGGGCAGGCTTCGGCCCCTGTGAAGCCTTCTCTATACCCCAGCCGGTCGCCTATTTGCGCGACTTGCAGCTCTTGCTGCAAGAGAAGGTTCAAGGCCAACCGGCTACAGAGTCATTCTTGTCGGCCAGCGCATCGGAGCGCGAGCGAGCGGCCGAGCGGTGCGCGCGCTGGGTGGCTAAGTTCCACACGATCGCTTCCCCCATTGGGCCGAGCTTCGAGCTCTGTACTTACCTGAACTCGATCGAACAATGGTCCCAGCGTCTTGCCTCGTTGGGGGAACCCTTTGCGGACAAGGCCACAACGCTGTTCAAGCGATTGGAAACGATGGCCTCGGCGCTGGATGAAACCGATATGTGCAGCGTCCACGGCGACTTTAGTCATCACCAAGTGATCTTTCGGCAAAACTCGACGCTAACCGTTGACTGGGACAATTACGGGCTAGCGGACCCGGCCCGGGACCTGGCCAGATTTATGGTAGGGCTCAAGCGGCTGGCGCTGCGCTCTCTGGGATCGATTCAGGCATTGGACCACGCGGCGGGAGTTTTTCTGCACACATATGCGGGTCAGCGAGGCTGGGACCGCGCGACACAACTGGCGTTCCACAAGGCGGCGGCCTGCTTCGAGCACGCAAAGCATGACGTTCACAAACAGGCCAGCGGCTGGCGTGAGAGGGCTGAGACTACGCTCAATGAAGGTCTGCGTATCCTCAATGACGGAGCGTGACACCCGTGCGTGAGTGTTTGCTTGAATCGAACGTCATCTGCGATCCAGGAATTCCCACCCTCGCCGCAATCTTTGACTCGGCGACCATCGCAGGCCTCTTGCGCAAGGCTCTTCCGGGCAAA
>DASQXC010000167.1:0-2970 GCA_035639935.1 Terriglobales bacterium | reverse complement strand
TCCTTGCGCCGTAGTCAACTCCGGAGGCATCATGTTCTGTGACAGGCTGTATCCGCCGAGGGGCGGAGCGGCACTGGAGGTCCCGTGAGCCTTGCATCAGTCAATTCCTCTTCAAAAATCACCACCACAACCCTATTGGAAAAGAAGCAGCGGCGCGAGCCCATCACCTCTCTCACTGCCTACGACTACCCTAGCGCGCGCCTGGTTGACGAAGCCGGCATTGACGTGATCCTGGTGGGCGACTCGCTGGCCATGGTCATGCTCGGCTACGAGAACACCATGCCGGTCACCATGGAGGAGATGCTGCATCACGTCCGTGCGGTGCGCCGGGGCGTCAAGCGCGGCATGCTGGTCGCCGACATGCCCTACGGCTCCTTCCAGGTCAGCAGTGAGGAAGGCCTGCGCAACGCCACGCGCTTCGTAAAGGAAGGTGGCGCCGAGGCAGTAAAACTCGAAGGCGGTGAGAAGCGCATCGAGCTCATCCGCCGCCTGCTCGATGCCGAGATCCCCGTCTTCGGCCACATTGGCCTGACGCCCCAATCCGTGTACACCATGGGCGGATACAAGGTGCAGGGCAAGACGCTCAGCGCCATCGAACAGCTCATGCGTGATGCCGTGGCGCTGGACCGCGCCGGGGTTTGCGCCATGTATCTGGAAGGCATCCCGCGCGAGGTTGCAGCCATGATCACCGTCGAAGTCAAGGCGCCGACCATCGGCATCGGCGCCGGTCCCGACTGCGACGGCCAAGTGCTGGTGCTGCACGACATTCTCGGCCTGACTTTTGCTCCGCCCGCGAAGTTTGTCCGCCGCTACGGTGACGCGGCCGCGCTGATCTCGAACGCGGTGAAGGCCTTCAAGCACGACGTGGAGATCGGCGCTTACCCGGCGGATGAGGAGTCGTATCACCTGCCGAAGGAAGCGCGCGGCACGATTGAGGCGATTGTGGAACGCAAGCGCACGGTGGGAGGACGGTAGAATCTAAATTGCCATCGCGGACGGGAGCCCGCAGCGCGCGCAATAACGTATCGGGCGTAAAAGATTTATAGGTTCTTTCGCCCGCTTCGCGGGCTTGGATGTCCCACTCGTTTCCCACAGCTTACGCTGTGGGCTACGTTCTGCCGCGCGCTTCGCACGCTAGCGAACGTTTCCCCAGGTCCAAACTCACTTCCCTGCTGGCGGCGCTTCGTTCCACATGGCCCGCGCCACGCGCCAGGCTCCGTCCTCTTCTCGCTTGAGGATGCGCAGGGCGCGGACGGCGCCCTCGATCTCCCTCCCTGTTGGTGGCTTCAGGCGATAGCTGACCGTGCCCCACTGGTATGCGTACTCGCCTACGAACATCACTTCGTCCCATTGTTCATTGTAGGCAAGCATGTCGTGGTTTGCATATTGCTGTCTCTCCCCTTCCACAAAATGCTTGAGCGCCGCTTTGCCCACGATGGGCTGATGATGCGGCGGGAGCAGCACACCGTCATCGGTCCAAAGATCGAGGAGCGCGTCCACATCGAAGCCCATGCTGGCTGTGATTTCGCGTTTCTGTAACGTCTCAATGCCTTCCCTATCCTGCTGCTTCGGGACAGCGGATTGAGGCCTCCTATGCACGGGATGCTTTTGCGCCCCCAATACCGCGCCCGTCAAAATCAGGGCTACAGCCGCAAGCGGCAAACGCCAAGCAAACATCGCCGGACCTCCGCCTTCACGATTCAAGTGCGCCATTCTACCGGGCTATTCGCCTCGACTCCCCCCGAGTGCTACATTCGTAGGCAATGTCTGCGCCCGAATCCCGATTGGTCCGCGCGTGTAAAGGGCTGGCGGTGGACCGCACGCCCGTGTGGTTCATGCGCCAAGCGGGACGCTACATGGCCGAGTACCGTGCAATACGGCAGCATCACTCATTGATCGAGATCTGCAAGGAGCCGTCACTGGCAGCCGAGGTCACGATAGCTGCCGCTGAGCGATTGGGCGTCGACGCGGCCATTATCTTCGCCGACCTGCTGCTGCCGCTGGAGGTCCTGGGCTTGCCGTTCCATTTTGCTGCCGGCGAGGGGCCGGTAATCGAGAAGCCGCTGCGCGATGCGGCAGATGTCAAACAACTGCGCACCGACCGCGCCGGCCGGTTGGGCTATGTGGCGGAAGCAATCCGCCAGGTGGTGAAGCATTTCCGCGAGAAGCTGCCAGTAATCGGGTTTTGCAGTGCACCCTTTACCCTGGCCAGCTATATGATCGAGGGCGGCAGTTCGCGCAGCTACACCTATACCAAGCGCCTGATGTATCGCCACCCTGCAGTGTGGGATGAACTCATGTCCAAGCTGGTCTCAGTGTTGGAGGATTACAGCGTTGAGCAAGTGCGCGCTGGCGCTGACGTCATCCAGGTGTTCGATAGCTGGGTCGGCTATCTGAGCGTGGAAGACTATCGCAGCTTCGTGCTGCCGCACGCCACCAGGCTCATCACCAGATTGCAGCAGACGGGAGTGCCAGTCATTTACTTCGGGACCGAGACCACTGCGCTTCTGCCGTACATGAAACTGACCGGCGCCGAAGTGATTGGCCTCGATTGGCGTGTTCCACTCGATGAAGCGTGGAAGAGCCTCGGGTATTTGGGTGCAGTGCAGGGCAATCTGGATCCGGCGCTGCTTTTTGCTGACCAGAAGTTACTGCGGGAGCGCGCGTACGACGTGCTGAATCGCGCCGGCGGACGCCCTGGTCACATTTTCAATCTCGGGCACGGCATTCTGCCCGGCACGCCGGTCGAGAACGTGCTCGCCCTCGTGGACTTCGTCAAAGAGTACAGGGGTGCCCCGCCCTTGGCGGGTGCCCCACCCTTGGCTGCTTTTGCCAAGGGTGGGGATTTTCCCCTAACGAACCGATGAGTCCACAAGGAAAATCCGCCGTCTTGCTGCTAGCACATGGCAGCCCCTGCCGAGTGGAAGACATCCCCGAATTTCTGCGCTACGTGACTGGCGGGCGCACACT
>DASQXC010000166.1:0-4110 GCA_035639935.1 Terriglobales bacterium | reverse complement strand
CGGTGCCCATTCTATGCGGCAAATGAACGAGCAGGTTATACCGCTTGCGAATACCTAACTAAGCGGGCCCTCCCTCTGTCCTGCCCGGCCAACAGTTCCTGATGGAGCGCAGCAGTACTCGGAGTCCGTCGGCCGCGCTTGCGCCATTCGAGCGCGGAGTCCAGCAGCGGAAAATATTGCTGTCCCAGGTGAGCAGTTGCAAAATCGCATTTTGTTCCGGATTCAGAACAAGCGTTGGTTGGGCTGCAACGCGGGCTCGGCGGCGATACGAGACGCAAGCTACAGTAATTGAGCCAGTTGCCCCATTTCGCGCCTCGGTCATCCCTAAATCGGGCGCACGATCTCCAATCCACTCAAAATCGTATTTGTTCCGGATTCAGAACAAGCGGGTTAGGCCGCGACGTGGGCTCGGCGGCGATGCGAGACGCAATATTGAGTCTGTTGCCCTCCGTTGCTCTCACTTCTGTCGTCCCTAATGGGCGCGCGATCTCAAATCACGCTATGCAGCAAATGAACGAACAGTCCAGGCCATCCGCACAGCTCGCGCTCGCGCAACCCACACCGGCTTGCGAATTCTTAAGCGGCGGCCACCCCGCTGTGCCGCGCCAACAATTCCTCAACGAAGCGCAGCAGTATTGAAGGATCCAGCGGCTTCTCTAGGACGGCGTGAATGCCAAGCTGCTCCCAGTCCCTTGCCAGTTCCGGATATCCACTGACCACGATGACGATTGGCCGCGGCGTCTGCTTGGCGGCGAATTCCGCGACACCAAGCCCCGCCCCATCCGTTTCCATCTTCAGGTCGGTGACCACCAGGTCGAATGCCCCTGAACGGATGGCCGCGATCGCCTCTTGCGCGGAAGCTGCTGCCTGGGCTCGAAATCCCTTCGCTTCCAAAATCGCCGCAGTGGTGTGCCGGAGCGCGGCCTCATCATCGACCACAAGAACGGTACGGACCGCCTTGGGATCGGCGATTTTTGAAGGCGGGAAAGCGGCGTTTGAAGGCAGGAAAATGGAGAAGGCGCTGCCCTCTCCGGGCGTGCTCCGGACCTGCAAACGGCCGCTGTTCTTCTCCACGAGGGTGCGGGAGACCCACAGGCCAAGCCCGGTGCCCTTTTCGCCTTTGGTGGTGAAGAAGGGCTCAAAGAGCTTGGGGCGGACTTCGCGGTGGATCCCAGAGCCGTTGTCGGCGACAACAATGCGTACGCCTTTCCGCCCGGCAGCCTTCCAGTCAGGCGAGTCATAGACGTGGATCACGAGCTTGTTGCCTTTTTCGGCGAGTGCCTCCGACGCGTTCAAGATCAGATTGGAGAGCACTTGCCGCAGCTCACCTGCGTCCGCGACCACCGCGCCCGTGCTGGTGTAGCGTTTCTCAATGGCGACTCCCAGGGACTCGATGCGATAGCCGTACAGAGTCAGGATGCCGTCGATAAGCTCCGTGGCTCGCACCTCGGCACCTGCCCGCGCCTCGCCCCCGCGGTGGAAGCCCAGCGTCAGCTTGGTGATCTGCCCGATCCTCTTGACTTCCTCCTGCGCGGCGCGAACGAGCTCTTGCGCGGTGTTGCTCAACTGGGCGCGGCCGAGAAGGAAGAGGACATTGGCGACCGCCTCCAGCGGGGTGTTGATCTCGTGCGCGACTGTTGCCGCCATTCGTCCCGCCACGGCCAGCTTCTCGGAGTTGCGCAGAGCCTCCTCCGCCATCTTTATTTGCGTGCGGTCGCGGGCGATGGTACAGGCCCCGATAACAGTGCCTCGGGCGTCGCAGACGGGCGAGACGCTGACCCCGACGTGCCGCAACCGCCCGTCCTTCGCCACGCGCAGACTGTCGTGAAGGGGCACCCTCTCGCCCCGTCTGATCCGGCTGAGGATTTGGTCCTCCTCTTGGAACCTGTCCAGGGGCAGCAGGATCGAGGCGGGCTTGCCGATCATCTCCTCGGCGGTGTAGCCGAACGTCTGCTCTGCCCCCTTGTTCCACGTGGTCACGATGCCTTCAAGGGTTTTGCTGTAGATGGCGTCGTTTGAGGATTCCACGATAGCCGCCAGTAGCGCTTGTTGATGGACCTGCCGTTCCAGTTCAGCGCTTAACTGGCGGTGCCTCCTTACCAACCCGTTCGCTCGCGCCAGCAGTTCGGTTTCCGAGAAGGGCTTGGTGAGATAGTCCTGCACGCCATGCTCGATCAGCTTGAGGCGGAGATCCTCGTCGGCCTTGGCGGTGAGCACAAGCACGGGCACGTCCCTTGTCTCTTCGCGGGCGCGCAGCGCCTCAACCAGCTTGTCGCCACTCATCCTTGGCATCATCACGTCGCAAATGACTAGATCAGGGCCAACCGCCAGAGCCTTCTCTAGGCCTTCCAGACCGTCGAAGGCAGGGGTGACCCGGTAATCGTTACCCAAAGCCTCAGCGAGAAAGGCGTTCATGTCAGGGTTGTCCTCCACGACGAGAACCATTGGCGCATTTGCGTTTGCTGCCGGAACGTCCCGAGTCGCATGCCCTTTGCGCATGCGTAATTCCTCCAACGCCTGCCGGCCAATCTGCTCGTCCAGAGCTGTCGGCGTCACCTCGATTTCCGCGCCGGCGGGGGCGGCTAAGGGCAAGGTAACGGTGAACGGAGCGCCGCCTCCGGGTGCGTCGCCGACGGTGACGGTGCCGCCGTGCAGGCCGACGAATTCCTTCACAATCGCTAGTCCCAGCCCCGTGCCGCCGAAATGCCGCTCCGCGCTGCCCTCGCCCTGCCGGAAGCGTTCGAAGATGGTCTCGCGCAGCGCGGCCGGCACGCCTGGACCGGTGTCCTGCACGCGCAGTAGGGCGCGGTCGCCGTGCGCCTGCAAGGACAGGGCGACGGCACCTCCCGTAGGGGTGAACTTGAACGCGTTCGAAAGGAGATTCAGCAGTATGCGCTCGATCTTCTCTACGTCGAGCTGAGCGGGAAGTTCTCCGGGCGTCTCGACAGTCAAGCGGATATCCCGCTCGCTTGAGAGCAGTTCAAAATGGGACGTAGCGACGCGCACCAGTTGCGCCAGGTCGGTCTCGGAATACCGCATCTGCATCCGGCCGGCTTCGAGCTTCGCCACATCCAGCAGGTCACACACGTGCCGGTAGAGCAGGCGGGCGTTGCGATCCACCACTTCGAGATCGCGCCGCTCGTCTTCCGAGAGGTCGCTTGCTTTCAAGCGCCTGCCCACCGGGCCGAGAATCAAAGCCAGCGGTGTGCGCAACTCGTGGCTGATGTTGGCGAAAAATTCAGTCTTGAGCTGGTCCAGTTCGCGCGTCTTCTCGTAAAGTCGCGTAATTTTCTCGTTGGCTTGCTTGAGCCTGGTATTGGCCTCTGCTACTTCACGCGCCCGAGCATAGATCTCGGCCTCCATCCTTACGGCCTGCTCGCGCAACGCCTCGTTGACCCGGCTCTGCTCAACTCCGGCCGCCTTTAGCCGAACGAACTCAGTTACGTCCTCGACGCGGTGAATGATGTAGGCTACAGAGCCATTGGCGGCGAGCACCGGGGCGTTGAAAGGACTCCAGTAGCGCTCTTCGAATCCGCCGCCTTCCTGCTCAGGTTTGCGGATGTCGTATTTCTGCACCGCCATGGCGTCGCCTACGCGATTGAGCAGGACGCGTTGCAGCGAGGCCCTGAGATTGCGCACGCCGGTGGCGGCAGGGTCGTCCGGGTTGTCAGGGAAAACCTCGAAAATGCCCTTGCCCAGGATGTCCTCGCGCCGGGTCATGGTGGCTTGCGCGTAGGCATCGCTTACTGCGACGATGCGCAGTTCCGGATCAAGGACCAGATACAATCCGGGAACAGACTCGAACAGAGTCTCAAAATCGGGTTTGTTCAACGCGGCGCTCATGCCAATTCCTTTCAAATACCGTGCCGCCGCACATTTTGGGGTATAGGCTGTTCACTTCAACATTCGTGGCGATGCATCTCCGCGACCCGCTCGGGAATAACCCGGCGCGTTCCGCGGGCCTGTGCATCGTTCCCGTGATTGGACGCCAAGAGCGACGCAATCTGGTTCAACAGCGCCTCCGGCCCCTCGTTCTTGCAAACGAAGGCGTCGGCGTTCTCCATGCCTTCAGGCGGGCTGCTGCTACCTGAAAGAATCACGACCGGGACG
>DASQXC010000165.1:0-3880 GCA_035639935.1 Terriglobales bacterium | reverse complement strand
AGAAATCAATTATCGCCGCTTCTTCGACATCAATGACCTTGTAGGGTTGCGCATGGAGAATCCGCAGGTGTTCGCCACCACCCATCAGCTCATCCGCCGCCTGCTGGCCGACGGCAGCGTCAGCGGGCTGCGGATCGATCATCCCGATGGCCTCTTCAACCCGCGACAGTACTTCACCCGTCTGCAGATGCTTTATGCCGCCAGCCAGTGCTGCGGACCCGAGCCCCGACCGCCACTGGCGGAGAACGGGATCGAATTGGTGGTGCAGGACATCTTCGGGCAGCACGATTGGATGGATCGGCGAGCCCCGTTCTATGTGGTCGTGGAAAAAATCCTGGAGCCAGGCGAGGAATTGCCGCGGGAATGGCCGGTGGATGGGAGCTCAGGCTACGACTTCATGAACCAGGTGAACGGCATCTTCATCGAGCAGCGAAGCGCCCGCGCGATGACCAACATCTATCGCCGGTTCATCGGCACGGCGCCGGACCCTGACCAACTGATCTACGAGAGCAAAAAGACGACCATGCAAAATGCCCTGGCCAGCGAGGTGACGGTGCTCAGCCACATGCTGGACGAGATCTCGTGCGCTGACCGCAAGGCGCGCGACTTTACTCGCAAGGCGTTGTCCGACGCCATTCGTGAGACCATCGCCTGCTTCCCGGTGTACCGCACCTACATCGACGAGCGTGGCGAGATCACCGAGCGCGACCGCGCCTACATAGCTGAGGCCATCGCCCGCGCCAAGCGGCGCAATCCTGCCTCCGCCTGGGCGGTGTTCGACTTTCTGCGGGACATCCTCCTGCTCGGGCACGGTGATCCCGCCCAGTGGACTGACAGCCATCGCAAGCGCCTGCATTTCACTCTCAAATTCCAGCAGCTCACCGGCCCGGTGATGGCCAAGGGCCTGGAAGACACGGTCTGTTACGTGTACAACCGCCTGGTGTCGCTGAACGAGGTCGGCGGCTCACCCAAGCAGTTCGGCGTTTCCGTGGACGACTTCCACGGCGAGAATCTGCAGCGGCTGGAACGCTGGCCGTTCTCCCTGCTGGCTACGTCAACACACGACAACAAGCGCAGCGAAGACGTACGCGCCCGAATCAACGTGCTCTCTGAAATGCCACGACAGTGGTCGGCGGAGGTCATGCGCTGGCGCCGCCTGAACCGAGCCCGTAAACGCACGCTCAGCGACGGCCGCACCGTTCCCGATAATAACGAAGAGTACCTGCTGTACCAGACGCTGGCGGGCACTTTCCCATTCGATTTCGCCGCGGAACGAGAAGACTACATGCGCCGCATCCAGCAATATATGTTCAAAGCGGTACACGAAGCCAAAGTCAACTTGAGCTGGATAAATCCCGACCCCGAGTATTCGGATGCCTTGCAGGCATTCGTCGCTCGCATTCTGAGTTTGCCTGCCCATGGGCGGCACAACCAATTTCTCGACGCCCTGCAGAAGTTCTCTTCCCTCCTTGCCTTCTTTGGCGCCATGAACTCCCTCTCGCAGCTTGTGCTGAAGATTACGTCCCCCGGCGTGCCCGATATGTACCAAGGCACCGAGCTTTGGGACTTCAGCCTGGTGGATCCCGACAACCGGCGCGCGGTGAATTTCGAACTGCGGAGACAAATGCTCGCGGAACTGGAAACGGCTGCCGCATCCATGCCGACTTGCACGCTTTGCGAGGAACTGGTGCGCACCTATTGGGACGGGCGTATCAAATTGTGGACCACCTCGCGCGCCTTGCGCTTCCGACTTGAGCACGCTTCCATGTTCCAGACCGGCAGCTACATGCCTCTATTTGCTTCTGGCGAGAAGCGCGAGCACGTCTGCGCATTTGCTCGCCGGCTGGGACACGAGGCCGCGCTGGTGGCAGTGCCGCGGCTGGTTTACAAGCTGACAACCGGTGAGGTGCGGGCGCCCACGGGTGACCTCTGGGGCAATACCGAGTTGCCGATCCCCCAAGGCATGACGAAACTGCGCGACGTCTTCAGCGGCAAGGAATTCCAGCCGGGCATGCGCGGCATGGTGTCATGCCGCGAACTCTTCGCCCACTTCCCGGTGGCTCTGCTGGCGTGCCGCTGAGAGGTGGCAATCACGATCGCAGACTTCGGTCATGGTGGCCAGCCGGGCCGCCAGTTCCCACGTCAGCGCTCCGGGTTGATAGCGCCACGTCCAGTTACCATCCGCGCGGCTGGGAACGTTCATACGCGCTTCACTGCCCAGGCCAAGCACATCCTGCAAGGGGACCACGCAAAGATCGGCGATGGAAGCTTCTGCCGCCCGGATAAAAGCCCAGTTCATCCCTTCAGCGTCGTGACCGAGATAGGCCGCGGCGTGACACCGTTCCTGCTCGCTGGCGGACTGCCACCAGCCCAAGGTAGTGTCGTTATCATGAGTGCCAGTGTAAACCACAGTGTTGCGCTCGTACTGGTGCGGCAAATAGATGTGAGCACCCGGATTACCAAAGCCGAACTGCAGAACACGCATTCCAGGGAGCCCCAGCCGCTGCCTTAATGCGCGAACCTCCTCCGTGATCAGGCCCAGATCCTCGGAAATCACAGGCAGGTTGCCGAGCGCCTGGCGGAGGACGTGGAAAAGGTCGTCGCGCGGCCCCTCCACCCAGCGGCCGTGCACTGCGGTAGGTTCACTAGCGGGGATCTCCCAGTAGTGCTGGAAGCCCAGGAAGTGGTCGAGTCGCAGGATATCGCAGGTGGAAAGCGCGGCGCGCATGCGCTCCACCCACCAATCGTAGCCTCGGCCCTTGAGCACGTCCCAGCGGTAGAGCGGATTTCCCCAACGCTGGCCGCTATCGCTAAAGGCGTCCGGCGGGACCCCGGCCACCACATACGGTTCAAGCTCTTCGTCGAGGTGAAAGAGGTCGGGATGCGTCCAGACGTCGGCACTGTCGTAGTTGATGAAAATCGCGACGTCGCCGATGATCTTGATGCCCAGTTCGGCGCAGCGGCGGTGCAGTGCACGCCACTGTTCAAAAAACGCGAACTGAATAACGCGCGCTACTTCCAATTCCCCCGCCAGTCCGTGGCGTGCCTGTTCCAGCGCCTCCGGTTGGCGACGCGCCAGCTCGTGCGGCCAGAGATTCCAGTTTTCCGTGCGGTAAAGCTGGCGAAGGACATCGAAGAGCACGAAATCGTCCAACCAGGCGGCGTTTTCCTTGCAGAAGCGGCGAAAGCGTTCCTGTTCCCGCGGGCGGGATTGAGCCAGAAAATTAACGGCGGCTTCCCGCAATAACGGGAGCTTGGCCTTCCGCACCTCGTCATACTCGATGGGTGAGACGCTATCGGGCAGCGACTCCAGGCGGTCGCGCTCGATCCAGCCACGATCAGCGAGCCGCTCTAAGCTGATGAGCAGCGGGTTTCCAGCAAAGGCGGAAATCGCAGAATAAGGGGAATTTTCCTTTGCCGGGGGACCGAGCGGCAATATCTGCCACAGTCCCTGCCGTGCGGCCGCCAGGAACTCCACGAATTCGTAGGCGGCGGGACCGAGGTCGCCGATGCCGCCGCGGGAAGGCAACGAGGTGGGATGGAGCAGAATGCCGGACGCTCGCTCGAAGGACATGAGTTACTAGTCAAACAGCCACAGAGGCACAGAGCAAATTCTGTCAGCGACTTGGTTTTGGCCCTGCTCCGAAGATAATCACTCCAGCTCCCGGCCAAAACACTTCTTCGAATCCTTCTCTGTGCCTCGGTGTGTCTGTGGCATTTCTTGTAATGACGTGGTCGTTTGGCTAAGTGCTGTTTATCCGCCGGCCTGGCCGAAGCGGGGATTCATCAGCCGTTCGCGCTCTTCTTTGTTGTAGCGGATCTTGCCGCCGTTTTCCATGCCGGCCCGGAGACTGTTTGCAAAGTTCTCCAGCACTTCTTC
>DASQXC010000164.1:0-2700 GCA_035639935.1 Terriglobales bacterium | reverse complement strand
CGAAATCCACGACGACGCAGGGCCCGCCGTACTTGTCCAAGGCGGCTACACCGTTGACCACGCGGTCGGCGCCGACCTCCGCAGGATTGTCGTACAGGACCGGCATGCCGGTCTTCACGCCAGGTTCGACAAACAGAGGCTTGGTATGGAAGTAGCGCACGCAGACTTCGCGCAGGACCGAATCCATGGGCGGTACCACCGACGAAACGATGATGCCTGTGATGGCCTCCGCCGTGATCCCGGCCATCGCAAACAGATTGCGGAACAGCACGCCATACTCATCCACGGTCTGCGTCTGAATAGTGGCGACCCGCCAGTGCGCGAGCAATTCCCCGTTGCCGTCGCCGACGGCAAACACTCCAAGCACCGTGTTGGTGTTGCCGACATCGAGAACTAGAAGCATTGATTCATTGAATCATTGATTCATTGCTCCATTGGGACCGGGTTTTCAATGACCCAATGAATCAATGACTCAATGAATCAATCTTCCTGACTCCGCCCGAGATCACCGTCCGCAATCCGGCGGAGGTGCGCACTCGAAGAAATCCCCGTGCATCGAGGCCCTCGGTTACACCTTCGTACCCACCATCTTCTTCCACGTGCACTCGCAGGCTGCGCGCGAACGAAGAAGCCTGTTCGAATCGGCGGATGATCTCGCCAGTCGCCCTGCCGCGGCCGTTCGCGAGCGCGCCGTACTCACGGTGCAGGGATTTTAGCAAAGCTGCGGCAAGCCCCACCCGCGACCATCTCCTGCCGGTCTCGAGCCGCAGGGACGTGGCTTCGTTCGCCAACGCCTTGGGGAAAGAGCTCTGATTCACGTTCATGCCGATTCCGAGCACCAGATAGCGCACGCGGGTGGGCTCGGCGTTCATTTCGATGAGAATACCGCAAATTTTCTTTCCGCCCAGCAACACATCGTTCGGCCAGCGCAGGTCGGGGACGAGGCGGGTGACCTCTTGCACGGCCGCGCGCACCGCCAGACCCGCAGCGAGGGAAAGGGCGAGTGTATGTGTGGGCAAGATTTGCGGGCGTAGCACTGCTGATAGATAGATGCCGGCTGATTTCTCAGAGAGCCAGGAATGCCCGCCACGCCCGCGTCCCGCCGTCTGTTCCTCAGCAATAAAGACGCTGCCTTCCGGCTCACCGCGCGCCGCGGCGTTCATGGCTTCGGCGTTGGTCGATGCCACACGGAAGTAGTGGTGGATGCGCTCGGCGAAGACGGTGCGTTTCACCAAGGGATGCAAGACTTCGGGCAGCAGCAGGTCCGGAACCGATTTGAGCCGGTAGCCGATCGCAGCATGGCCGACGATCTCGACCCCCATTGCACGCAACTGCTGGACCAGTCGCCATACCACGGAGCGGCTGGTACCAACTTCCTCGGCCAGCTTGCTTCCACTGACTATCACCATCGGGTGGTCGGTGAGCAAACGAACAATGCGCCCCATGTGGCCCTCCGTGCGTGCATCCTGCTCGCGTGCCGTATGACGACGCTGGCGGCGCATTTTCAAGCGCTTTTGCCTCTCCCGAAAACCTCCCACAGAGACACGAAGGCCTGGAGGTTCATAGAATTCCTCCTTATCTGCGTGCCTCTGTAACAAGCGGTTACTCCGGTTCGACGCGCAGGCTCATATCCACCGCCCCAGCAGAGTGGGTCAGCGCGCCCACAGAGATGTAATCCACACCGGTCTCGGCATACGACCGCACATCTTCCAGGGTGACTCCTCCGGAGCACTCCAGCGGCACGCGGCGGGTGTGCCGTGCGCAGCGCTCTACCGCTCGCCTCACGTCGGCCACGGACATATTATCCAGCAGCACCGCTTCGGCGCCGTGGGCCAGCGCCTCTTCGAGTTCTTGCAGCGAGCGGACCTCGATCTCGATCACCTGCTCGCCCCGGCGATTGCGATGCGCCCGCTCCAGCGCCCCGGCAATGCTCCCGGCGATCGCGATGTGGTTATTCTTAATGAGCACTCCATCCGACAGGTCAAGGCGGTGATTGAAGCCGCCTCCGCACACTACCGCGTACTTGTCCAGCAGGCGCAGGCCGGGGACGGTCTTGCGCGTGTCGAGGATGCGGGCGTGCGTGCCGGCAACCGCGTCAACAAATCGGCGGGTCAGGGTGGCGATGCCGCTCAACCGCTGCATGAAGTTCAGGATCACCCGCTCGCAAGAGAGGACCACCCGGGCGTTGTGGCGGATCACGGCCACGCTCTGACCACAGTGCAGGCGCACGCCATCGAACACCTCCGGGTGGCTGGTAACCTCGGGATAGTCGAGCACAGTTCCGTCCAGCTTGGCGAAGACATCAAAGATGCGCGCCACCAGGCCCAGTCCGGCCAGAACGCAGTCCTGTTTGGCGATTATGGTTGCTGCTGCCATCTGCCGCGGATCCACGCAGGCATAGGTGGTGGCATCGCGAGTGACGCTGTCCTCGCGCAGCGCGTTCTCCAGGATGCTCGTGATGCGGCGGCTGTGCCAGTCCATGGGACAGTACCGAGTACCAAGTACCGAGTACCGAGTCAAGACCAAAGGCAAACAAGGTCAAGCAGGAATATCTCAGAAGTGTTCCGATCCGTCGAGTCCTTCGCGTAACTTCTTGATCAGGACTTCCAACTCGGCGAAGCGCCGGCGCAGGTTTTCGACCACATTTGGCGGTGCCTTGGCAAGGAAGTGTGGGTTGTCAAGCTGGCGGCGAGCGTTGGC
>DASQXC010000163.1:0-3432 GCA_035639935.1 Terriglobales bacterium | reverse complement strand
CCGTCCCTTGCAGGCTTGGCGAAATCGACATGAGCACTTGCCTCCTACTCCCCATCCCAAGCCCCAAGCCGGACGTGCCGGCAGCCGCAGCTTGCATGCCCCCCAGCAAAACCAAAATCGGGTTTACTGGGGACCCGCTGCCGCCGCTGGCCCGCCTCGGCGGGCCGGGACTATGGGAACTTCTTCGGAACTGCGTCCCAGGAAGCGCCATATCCCGCGTCAACCGTTTCGCCAGGTGGCGCAGTCCGGGTCGGCGCTGCGTAGGAACTCGCCGGCACCGCTGACCGCGCATACGTGGTGGCGGATTCCGCTGGGTCTGAAAGCAGGCGCGCAGCAATGCGCAACGCCTCCAGTTCTCGGTGGAGCTCCTGCAAATCCATTTCTTTCCTTCTGAGGACCTCGTTAATATCTTTCATGCGTATCCGTTCAAGTTAGCGATATGTGCGTTCTTCGCGAAAGACGGTTCGTTGGGTGGTTCCGGACGGAATGACTGGCAAGACGAAGCTGGCAGAGTGCTGAGGACGAACCGACCTAATCAAACTGCAACAACAGAAAGTTGTGGAAATCGAAATTTGCACTTGAAAAATATTCACGCAGAACTGCGGAATAGTAAAGCAACAAAATTGTGGAAAACTTGTGTGGGCTGGGGCGGGAATTGCTTACCGGTATTGTGCAGCCAGCGTTAAACAGTTTTCTTGCGGTCAGCGAGGCACCATCACAGGTGCAGCCACGCCTCAGGCGATCACTTGACCGCTGTACACGGCCATTCCAACCACGGCATCCACACCAATGGCGTCGAGCCGTTCGATCTCGGCGGCA
Organism: Terriglobales bacterium; assembly: GCA_035639935.1. Taxonomy (GTDB): domain Bacteria; phylum Acidobacteriota; class Terriglobia; order Terriglobales; family Acidobacteriaceae; genus JAHFUA01. The sequence goes on along the minus strand of DASQXC010000163.1, from coordinate 2,613 downwards.
CTGCTGATGCCGCCCGCAACCATCAGCTTCCGCGTGGTGGCTTGCCGCAGATCGCGAACTACATCGAAGGGAATGCCTTGCATCAGCCCTTCGGTATCGATATGGGTGTAAAGGAACGCAGCGCACCAGGGCTCGAGCGCCTGCATCATCTCAACCGCAGTCAGCGGGGTCCTTTGCTTCCAGCCGTGGATGGCCACCTTGTCGCCGAGGGAATCCACGGCAAAGATGAGGCACTCGCGACCGCAGCGGTGCGCCAACTCCTGGGCGAAATCGATTCGAATCCGGCCGCCATGGACCAGCGCCGAGCCAATGATGATCCGCCGTGCCCCCCACTGAAGCATTTGCTCCGCGGTCTCCAAGGAGCGAATGCCGCCTCCCACCTGGCAAGGCAGAATTGTGGCGAACTGCTTGACCAAGGATTGATTGCTACCCCTGTCCATGGCTGCATCCAGATCAATGAGCTGCACCATTGGATAGCGCGAGAAGCGCCTGATCCAGCCCTCAAAGTCATCGCTTTCCAGCGCTTTCTTCGAGCCCTGGATAAGCTGCACAATCTTGCCTTCCATGAGGTCAATGGAGGGAATCAGCACGGCCACCTCACGGGAATGCCGGCCGCGTGCAATTCCCGCTTCAGCTCGGCAACGGAATTCAGACCGAAATGAAAAATTGAGGCCGCGAGCGCAGCGTCGGCACCAGCTTTGCGGAAGACGGTTACGAAATGCTCGGAACGACCGGCGCCACCCGAGGCAATTACGGGGATCGAGCAGGCGGCGACGACTGCAGACGTCAGTTCGCAATCGAAACCGTCGCGAGTGCCATCGCGGTCCATGGAGGTCAGCAGGATCTCCCCCGCGCCGCGCGACTCGGCCTCCCTGACCCATTCAAGCGCGTCGCGTCCGGTGGGCTTGCGGCCTCCGGCAGCACACACTTCCCATTTCGCACCGTTGCCAGTGGCAAGACGCTTGGCATCAACTGCCACGATCACCGCCTGCGACCCGTAACGCTGGGCGATGCGCGTGATCAGCGTGGGATCGGCCAGCGCTGCCGAATTGATGGAAATCTTATCGGCACCGGCCTCGAAGACCGCAGCCGCCTCTTCGAGCGAGCGGATACCGCCGCCCACCGTAAACGGCACGAACAGTTCGCGGGCGGCGCGGCGCACGGCGTGGAGCAAGGTCGCGCGGTTTTCGTGCGTGGCGGAGATGTCCAGAAGCACGACTTCATCTGCTCCGGCGCGGCTGTGCGCAGCCGCCAGTTCCGCGGGGTCGCCGGCATCGCGCAGGTCGAGGAAGCGGACGCCCTTGACTACGCGTCCCGCGTCCACGTCCAGGCAGGCAATGATGCGCTTGGTCAGCATGTGCTCTTTACCGACGCCAACATCACAAGCGGCAGAAATTCTCCAGAATGGTGAGCCCGACCTCTCCGGATTTTTCCGGATGAAACTGCACGCCAAACAAATGCCCGCGCTCCACCGCCGCCGAGAACGGGCCCCCATAATCGCAGCGCGCCACGGTGCCGGCGACGACCGGCGCACGATAGGAATGTGTGAAATAAACAAATGCGCCCGAGGGCACGCCACGCAGCAGGCTCGATCCGGGCTCCGCTTCAAGCTGGTTCCATCCTACGTGCGGCGCTTTAACTTCTGATGGAAAATGCGCGCAGCAGCCCGGAAATGTGCCAAGGCCGCCGACGCCGGGCGCTTCTTCGCTGGCGTCAAACATCCATTGCATGCCGACACAGATGCCAAGCAACGGGACCTGGCGCTCGATTGTGCCTGCGATCGCGGCACGCAGCCCGCTCTCGGCCAGCCGAGTAGTTGCGGCAAAGTGGCTTACGCCGGGAACAATGATCTTCTCCGCCCGCTCGACCACGGCGGGATCCGAGGTGACGGTGCCCTGGAAGCCGAGATGGTCAACTGCCTTTTTCACCGAGACTAGGTTGCCGGCGCGATAATCAACGATTGCGATCACAGCAATCCTTTCGTACTCGGCAATATGCTCGCCAGACGGTGGTCGCGCCAGCAGGCGGCCCGCAGCGCCCGGGCAAACGCTTTGAAGAGCGACTCAATCTTGTGATGGCTCGAGCGACCGTACATCACGCGCGCGTGTACGTTGGCCCGCGCACCCCGCGCGAAGCCTTCAAAGAAGTCCGGTACCAGTTCGGTCTGCAGGTCGCCTACCAGCCGGTTGCGCACGCGCGTCTCGACCACCGCCGCTGTGCGGCCGCCGAAATCCACTGCAGCCAGCCCCAGTGTCTCGTCCATGGGCATGAGGAAGTAGCCGGCGCGCAGGATGCCGTGCTTCGAGCCTAGGGCCTTATCGAAGGCCGCTCCCAAGGCGAGGCCAACGTCCTCCACTGTGTGGTGCTGATCCACATCCAAGTCGCCTTCGGCCAGCAAATCGAGATCGAAGCCGCCGTGGCGCGAGAATAATTCCAGCATGTGGTCGAAGAAGCGAATGCCGGTCGAGATGCGGTAATGGCCGCGACCATCCACGTTCAGCGACAGGCGGATGTCGGTTTCGTTGGTCTTGCGGTGCAGTGACGCTCGCCGGGTTGCGGACCTCATGCCGGTACCCCAAGTGACGCGATGGCTTGGATGGCCTCACGCAGGAG
>DASQXC010000162.1:0-3987 GCA_035639935.1 Terriglobales bacterium | reverse complement strand
GAATCGAGAGTTCCGTAGACTCTAACCTGCACGCACCTACCGAGTATGTGTGGAATGTGACCTTCGAACGCCAACTGCCCAGAGGAGGAGTTGTTTCCGCCTCCTACATCGGTCGTGCCGGGCGCAGCCTGCTGGCACGCCGGGACGTCGCCGCCTTCAGCAATATTCGCGACCCAAAGAGCGGCATGGACTGGTACACGGCCGGTACGATCCTTGAAAAACAGCGGCAGCAGGGTGTCGATACTAGTCAGATCGCTCCCATCCCGTTTTTTGAAAATATGTTTCCAGCGGGTCTGGCGCAGATCATCAACAACTTTGAGGGTCTCCCCACCGCCAAGCATCCGGCTTTTGATCCAACCTGGTCGAACACGCAGGCGTTCTACGCGATGCAAAGCCGAACACCGTCCAATCCTGTGTTCATCTTCTCCGGTAATGACTGGACCGACGCTCAAGCGGAGATTGATCTTGCGCTGGCCGCTGCCGGTTTTCCTACCCTTTTCATGCAGCCACAATATGGCGCTTTGTCCGCCTGGAGCACTATCGGGAACTCAAACTACAACGCACTGGCCGTCTCCTATCGTCAGCGTGTGAGCAGCCTGATTTTGGATTTCAACTACACCTATGCTCACTCACTGGATGATGCCTCAGGACTGCAATCGGATGGGGCCTACGGCAACAACTACAGCAACGGCCCGTTCATTGTTAACCCGATCCGCCAGCGCGACAGCTATGCCAGTTCCGACTTCGACATCCGCCATAGCATTAATGCCGACGCGGTATGGCAGCTTCCGCTCGGCAAGGGCAAGGCTTTCATGAATCGTGGCGGCATTGCCGACGCCATTCTTGGCGGATGGCAGCTTGCCAGCATCTTTCGCTGGAATACTGGCCTGCCGCAGCCCTCGCCTTTTGATGACACACGCTGGGCTACGAACTGGAACGTGCAGGCCTACGTTACGCCCGTGCAGCCGATTCAGAGCTGCCCGGACCGCCCTCTGGATGGCACGCCCAAGTTGTTCGGGGGTTGCAACGTCACTGATATTTACCGCAACTTCCGCAACGCTTATCCGGGCGAGACTGGTCCTCGCAATTACCTCCGCCTGCCGGGATATATTGATCTCGACATGGGAATGGCGAAGACTTGGAACATGCCCTGGAGCGAGGGCCACAAGCTCCAGCTCCGGTGGGACGTCTTCAATGTGGCTAACAATCAGCACTTTGGTGCGATTGACGTCAGCCGCACCGGGTTTGGGGTGGTCCGCGATCCGGGACGTCGCCTGTCAACGCCTCCTGCGAACTGGTCCAACTTCACTACCCCGATTCAGGGGCAGCCGCGCATCATGCAGATTGGCGCGCGGTACTCGTTCTAGGCATTTTCGCCGCGGATTGACGCGGATAACACGGATCGTAAAAGAAAACCGCCGAGACGCAGAGAACGGCGAGAGAGTAGACAATCACTGTTTTCTCGGCGTGCTCGGCGTCTCGGCCGTTCGAAACTTTATCAGCGTTCATCCGCGTCGATCCGCGGCGAATAATTTCCCCTTCGCGTGTACAATGTTTCCATGCCCTTCCAACCTGCCATGTTGCCGCTGCAGAAAAAGCCGAAGACTCCGCCTCCCGACGACACCTTCCAGGAGGCAGCTTATTTAAAAGCGCTGGGAGAAAAGCAGACGCCAGTCAGCATCAAGCTGCTGGACGGCGAAGTGGTCCGCGGCTGGATCGAGTATTACGACCAGAACATGGTCCGCCTGACGCGCGAAGGCGCGCCCAATCTGTTCATCTTCAAGCACGAGATTCTGTACATCTGCGAGGACAGCGGCACGCGCAAGGCTCGGCGTGAGCCGTGAGCAGCGAGCGGGCCAGTGAATTCGTCTCTGGTATTGAAGCCATTGCGCGTGAAGCCGGCGAGCTGCTGATGGGCTACTTCGCCCGCCACCTGCCGATCGAGTACAAGGGCGAGGTGGACCTGGTCACGGAGGCCGACCGCGCTTCCGAAGCGCTCATCATGGAGCGCATCCGGGCGCGTTTCCCTCGGCACGACGTGCTGGGCGAAGAGGGCGCGCGCCGCGAGACTGGCAGCGAATACAAGTGGTACGTCGATCCCCTAGACGGCACCACCAATTTTGCCCACGGCTTCCCTGTGTTCTGCGTGTCAATAGGCTTGGAGCACAAAGGACAGATGATTGCCGGCGCGGTGTACGATCCCGCGCGCGGAGAAATGTTCTCGGCGGAGAAGGGAAGCGGCGCTTGCCTCAATCAGGGCCGCATCCAGGTCTCGAAGACATCAAACTTGCCCGAGTCGCTGGTGGCCACCGGCTTCCCCAGTCACAAGCGCCACAAAAATCCCAACATCCACTTCTATCACCAGATCACGTTGCGTACCCACGGCGTGCGCCGGGCTGGCTCGGCCGCGCTTGATCTGGCATCGGTGGCCAGCGGACGCTTCGACGGCTTCTGGGAATTCAACCTGAATCCCTGGGACCTCGCTGCCGGCGCGCTGCTGGTCGAGGAGGGAGGCGGGCAGGTGACCGGTTTCTACGGCCAGCCTTTCCACCTCGCGGATCGCGACGTGGTCGCGAGCAATGGGCTCATCCACGCCACCCTGCTGCGCGAATTCGACGCTATTTTCGCCGGCCGGGACATGGAGCCGCTGCCCGATCCGCGCGAATACGCCAAATCGCGTCAGCAGGCATAGCAGCGTTTGTCATGCTGAGCGAGTGCGGGCCGCCCCTTCGACTTCGCTCAGGGCAAGTTTTTGCCCGCACGAGTCGAAACACCCCTACAGAACTCTCCAAGCTCCCTCGCTGCGCTCGGGATTTCGGCAGCGGGCTCCGACGCCCGCTAAGCGCCTCAACTTCGACTCGCGCGCCAAACCCGGGTGCGCTCGCTCAGGATGACAGCGGTGTTAAATGGCTCAATGACTGAATGATCGAATGGCCCAATTTGCTGAGCTCTCAATCCCGCTCTCCTCATCTAATTTCTTAGCGATGTTCCACCGCCTGCGAGTTACGATCCTCATCCTGCTGGCCGCCGTCAGCGTGCCGGTTGTCGTCCGCTCACAGGGCCACGTTAATGCTGTTTACCAACGCGAGGTGGAGAAATTTCGGGCTGCAGAAATCAAGGACCTGAAGTCCAACTGGCTGGTGCTCGCCGGACTCTTCTGGCCGAAACCGGGAGCAAACTCCTTCGGGACGGCAGCGGACAACTCGATCGTGCTGCCGGCAGGCACAGCGCCCGCAAAAGCGGGCGTGTTCGAACTCAACGGCGATGAAGTTACGCTCAGGATGGAGCCCGGCGTGGCGGCCACCATTGACAATCAGCCGGTTACGACGGCCAAGCTCCAGCCCGACACTTCCGGCAAAGCGACCGTGGTCGCCCTCGGGCGGCTGCGCATGCAGGTCATCAAGCGCGGCCAGCGCGTGGGCATCCGGCTGAAAGACCTGCAGAACCCGGCGCTGCGCAATTTCACCGCGCTGCAGTTTTACCCCATTGACCCTGCGTACCGCATCACTGCCAACTGGGTGCCCTCGGATGGCAAACGGAAGATCAACGTGACCAATGTATTGGGCGACGTCACGCCGACTATTGTTCCCGGCGAGGCGCGCTTCACACTGAACGGCGAACGCTTGAAGCTGACGGCTCTCAGCGGCGACCCGGCCAAGGGGCTGTTCTTTGTCTTCAGTGATGCCACCGGCAAGACCGACACGTATCCCGCTGGCCGCTTCCTTGAAACCGATGCGGTCGAGGACGGCACCGTGGTGCTGGACTTCAACAAGGCCTACAACCCGCCCTGTGCGTTTACGCCCTACGCCACCTGCCCGCTCCCGCCCAAGGAAAACCGGCTGGCAGTCGCCATTCCCGCGGGCGAGAAGTTCGAGCACAACAAAGCGCACTGATTCGGTGCCCCCTGTTCTCACAATTTTGTAGAAACGCAGCATGCTGCGTCTCCAAAAAGTGAAGGGGCACGACCTTTAGGCGTGCCATTAACGC
>DASQXC010000161.1:0-2149 GCA_035639935.1 Terriglobales bacterium | reverse complement strand
TTTGGCCGCGCATTCCGTCCGGCGGGAAGGCTCTTATCGGCGAACTTCTAACCGTCCGGCTTATTTCCCTGCAGACGCCAGTAATTACTGAAGTGTGCCTGTGCCGTACACGGTCGCCCGGCAATCGTGGCGCGCACCAGCATGTCCACAGGCACCAACTCGCGATCGAACCAGCCATAAAGCATGGACAACTGCAATACGCGCATCGCTGTCTTCCCCTTCGGAATCTCCAGCTCCTGGGTGATGCGCACGATATTCAGCTCAGAGTCCGTCCAGACCTCTCCCCGGCAGGCGACTTGGAAGTGGTCATCATGGGCCGACAGAACATTGCGCTGGCGGTAGCGGATGAAGCACACGCCATCTTCGGCCGCAGCCTGATAGCGGAATATCCGAAAGCGGTGCCCCTCGACCGCGCGCATCCCGACTTCCTCGAAGCGGAGCTTAGGTTCGCCGCCGACCATGCGGGGCAATTCCCGCCACTCCGCCCCCGGGATCACGGCACGGCGCCGCGGAAACTCAATCTTGTCCGACTGCTGACCGTCGTCGATGGAGCGGAAGACCAAGCGGTCGGAAACCACGGAAAGCTCGTGCATCCACACCAGCTCCTGCCGCTGGTTTGCCGCCTTGAATCGCAGAGTTTCCAACGCGGCGAGATTCGCAATGCCTGCCCACATAGCCCTCGCGCGGCGCCGCAACTCGCCTATCTCTGTTGGCTCATCGCGACTGCTGGTAAGGCTCATCGGCCGCGGCGGCAGCTCGGCGAAAGGCTCGCCCAAACCTTCTTCCAGGTATGCCGCGGATAGGATCGGGGCAGGACTAAGGCCGCCCAGGGCGGCCTTCAATTCCGGGCTCAATGAGGACGATCCGTGGAACTCTGGCGGTGTCTCCACGCCGGCAGGAAATAGTTTGGCGTACAGCTCAGGGAGGAACCTACGAAGCGCATCCGCGATGCTCCACACTGGGACAACCAGCGCGTGGTCTTCGACTATGCCCGACATCATGCCCAAAATTTGGCCCCGCTTGTCGGTCACCATACCGCCGCTCAGCCCGCCGGCAGCCTTGTACGACATTGAAAATTCCAGCAGGCCGCCGGTGACCTGCATGAACCTAAGCGGCAGCGCGACCGGCTTGCCGCCGGGATGGGCATAGACGAGCGCTTCTTCGCCTGGGGTCAGCTTGTCAGTCGCGAAAACTGGCGCCGGTGTCGCTGGAGCAAGGGGCCGGGCCAGAGCGAGCAGCGCCACATCGCGCAGGGGATTGAACCGGAGCCATTGCCCGTAAGTGGTCGGCAGCCAGACTGCATCGTTGTCCTCAGGTCCTGTTGCCAGGTAGAGGCCAACAATCTTGGCTCCCCAGATTTTGGTGGGCGCTACGACTTTGGCGACGTGGTAATTGGTCGTCCATAAAGAGCAGCCGGCATCTAGACACCACGCAGTGCCAAACTGAGTGATCAATCCCTTCGCGCCAAAACGATGGCGCTGCAGTTGGATCACGCGGCCATATGTGCGCTGCTCGGGGCTCCCCGGCGAATCATCTCCAAGTGCGCTGATTGCGAACACCACCACGAGAACACAGGTGAGCATCGAGCGCAGCGATAACGCGAGTTGGGAAAAAACGTGCGGTGGATGTGTCCGCTTCATCGCGTCCTCCCACTGCCGGCACAATCCCGCTGCTTCTTGTGCGCAGGAATCGCTTCTCTCAGGATTGATCGGAGCCGCATAGCCGATGGAAAACGCAACGAGGGAGGTGCGACGCTGCCGTCATGCGCTGGATGCACCAGCGGAAGCGCTTCCCATGGGCAAGCGCGAAAGTGTGCGCCTTATAAAATTTCTGTCAAGACTGAATGTTTTTGCAGGGACGCTCGCAACCGGCTGCAGTCGTTAGCAATTGGCCGCACGGGCCACATGCGGCAACCTGCAGCTAAAAGCACTCTTCTTTCAATCGGTGAAGATGGGGGTCGCGCCGCATTCAGAAAGCCGACGCTGGGGATCAGGTGGGGTGGTCCGGCTGCCCGGTAGTGCGGAGGCATTTTAGGAGCAAGCTCCTGAAGCTGGATTCACGAAGAATGCTCGAATGCGGCAAAGGAATTCGCCGTACGCGCACCGAGTGATTGCGGCGGGGCTAGAAGCGCCAATAATGATCGGAGCCT
>DASQXC010000160.1:0-2173 GCA_035639935.1 Terriglobales bacterium | reverse complement strand
AAGATCGCTGCAGTTTCAATCTTCGCTGATCTCGTGCAGTGCTCCCGTCCTGACGTTGTACGTAAACCCGCGCACGACTACGCGCCCGCGTAGCCAAGGATGCGATTTCAGCTTCACCATCTGCTCGCGAATGCTATTCTCCAAATTCGAGAACCCGTGGAACTTCGTCGGTTGCTCGGCCGGGCCGAATTGCGTCTGCAGCCGAAGCCGCAGTTCGTTGTCGTCCAATCCGAGGACTCCGCATTCGGTATGCCCAAGGATCATGATCTCCCGCGTGCCGAGTTCGTGATGCGAGAGCACGAGCGAGCGCAACGCATCGTCAGAGACAATCGCGCCGGCGTTGCGGATGATATGGGCGTCCCCAGGCGCGAGTCCCAGGGCCTGCTCCACGTTCAGGCGCGCATCCATGCAGGCAAGAACCGCCAGGCGGCGCGCGGGACGCTTCGACAGGTGCTGACGCGTGAAATGCCGGGCGAAATCAGCATTCGCTTCTAGGACTTCGTCAATTTCAGGCATATCAGGGGCTTCCCGAGCAGATCGAACAAGACCGCCGTCTCCGCTTCAATCGCGGTTTCCAGCGTCGGCTTCACGTCGGGAGCGAATTGCGAGGAGTGCAGTGAGGGAAGGCGTGCGCCAGAGGCTTTCGCCTGCTGATACTTCGCAGGATTGACCGCACCCACAAAGAACATCATTATCGGCACGCCCGCCTTGCCGTACTCAGAAAAATCTTCCGCTACCATCTTGGGCGGCATCTCGACTACTTTGTCGTCGCCCAGCCGGCGGCGCAACACGCTGACGACTCGCTCCGTCAGCTTCGGATCGTTATAGACAGAGTCGGATGCATCCGAGAACTCCACCAGCGGCGGCTTGGGAGCGCCGCCCGCCTCGGATTCCGCTTTGGCGATGCGCTGGATCGAGGACAGCAGGTGCTTGCGCGTTTCCGACTTATAGGAGCGCACCGTGAGCTGCAGGTGCACGGTATCGGGAATGATGTTGTGCTTGGTCCCGCCGTGGATCGAGCCAACGGTGATCACGGCAGGGTCGCGCGGATCGAGCTCGCGCGAGACAATCGTCTGCAGCGAGAGTATGGTGCGCGCCGCCATCACGATGGGGTCCACGGTGGTCTGCGGCATCGCGCCGTGGCCGCCTTTGCCGTAGATGGTGACGTCCACAGCGTCCACATTGGCGTGCGAATAGCCGGGCGTGTAGCCTACCGTGCCCGCAGGCAGGTCGCTGGCATCGTGGATGGCGATCACGTAATCGGGATTGGGAAAGCGCGCGAACAGGCCGTCTTTGAGCATGGCGGCAGCGCCACCGACGGTTTCTTCTGCCGGCTGGCCGATCAGGACAAGGGTCCCGCGCCACTGGTCGCGCGCCTTGCTGAGCAAGGTGGCTGTGCCCATCCAAGCCGACATGTGCACGTCATGCCCGCAGGCGTGCATCACAGGAACCTCGGTTCCGGCATCGTCGTGCGTGGTCACCCGGCTGGCATAAGGAAGGCCAGTCTGCTCTTTCACAGGAAGGGCGTCGAGTTCGGTGCGCAGCATGACCGTGGGACCGGCGCCGTTCTTCAGCACCCCGACCACGCCCAGCTTGCCGACACCCATGGTCACATCGAACCCGAGCTTGCGCAGGCCGTCTGCGAGCGTAGCCGCAGTTCGCTGCTCGTGGAACGATAGTTCGGGATGCTGGTGCAGGTCGGTATATAGATTTTCCATATTCGGCAAGACGGCCTTGACTGCCGCTGCCGAAGCCGGTGATTTGTCGGCATCGGCAGCCACGCTTGGGGCAGCCAGCAACAGCAGGATGAGCAAGAGCCGGAGTCTCACGTTGCCTCCAACAGTCCCTATAAAAGACGCAGCATACTGCGTCTCCACCCATCAGGGCGGAAACTTTACTGAAAGCTTAGGGGAAAAGCTAGCGGGAGGCGCGCTCCTGGATGGCCCTCTCCGTCTCCGCTGCCTGCTGTGCGATGCGCTGCGAATATTCGCGTGACGGGTTCTTGTACGGAGCGACGGCCAGCAGGTCGTCGGGGCGGCCAATGGCGTAGAGTGCGCGCAGCGCTTCCCATACCTGGTCGTCACCGGGGTTCAGTACCGCGAGCTGGCCGCCTTCGGCGACGTCGGCGCCCACCTGCGCCTCGATAGAGTGCACGTGCCCGGAAATCGGCGCG
>DASQXC010000159.1:0-3833 GCA_035639935.1 Terriglobales bacterium | reverse complement strand
TCTACTCAAAATCGTATTTTGTTCCGGATTCAGAACAAGCGGGTTGGGCCGCAACGTGGGCTCGGCGGCGACAAGAGACGCAAGCTATAGTGATTGAGTCAATTGCCCTCCGTTGCTCGCGCTTCTGTCGTCCCCAAAGGGCGCGCGATCTCAAATCACGGTATGCAGCAAATAAACGAACAGTCCAAGCCAATCCGCAGCTCGCGCTCGCGCAACCCACACCGGGCTTGCGAATACTTAAGCGACGGCCGCCCTGCGGTGCCGCGCCAACGATTCCTCAACGGAGCGCAGCAGTATTGAAGGGTCCATCGGCTTCTCCAGGAAGGCGTGAATGCCACGTTGCTTCCAGTCGGTTCCCAGTTCCGGATATGCACTGACCACGATGATGACCGGCCGCGGTGTCTGTTTGGCAGCGAATTCCGCGACACCAAGCCCCGCCCTATCAGTTTCCATCTTCATGTCGGTGACCACCAGGTCGAATGCTGTAGAACGGATGGCCTCTATCGCCTCTCGCGCGGAAGACGCTGTCCGGACTTGGAAACCCTTCGCTTTCAAAATTGCCGAAGTGGTGAGCTGGAGAGCGGCCTCATCATCGACCACAAGAACAGTACCGGCAGCCCTGGGATTGGCGATTTTTGAAGGCGGGAAAGCCGCGTTTGAAGGCAGGAAAATAGAGAAGGCGCTGCCCCCTCCGGGCGTGCTCCGGACCTGCAAACGGCCGCCGTGCTTTTCCACGAGACTCCGGGAAACCCAGAGGCCCAGCCCTGCACCTTTCGCCCCCTTGGCGGTGAAGAAAGGCTCAAACAGCCGGTGGCGGACTTCGCGAGGTATGCCGGAGCCGTTGTCGGCGATAACGATGCGCACGCCCCGCTTCCCTTCGTTCCGCCAGTCCGGCGAGTCATAGACGTGGATCAAGAGCTTGTCGCCCTTGTTGGCAAGCGCCTCGGACGCATTCACGATCAGATTGGAGAGCACCTGCCGAAGCTCGTCCGCATCGGCAATCACTACTCCGACACTTTCGTAGCGTTTCTTGATGGAGACTCCCAATGACTCGATGCGGTGCTTGTAAAGGGTCAGAATGTCGTCGATCAGGTCGCTCGTCCGCACCTCGGTTGACCTGCGATCTTCGCCTTCGCGGTGGAAGCCCAGCGTCAGCTTGGTGATCTGCCCGATCTTCTTGACCTCCTCCTGCGCACGGTGGAGAAACTCCCGCGCGGCCTCGGTCAACTCGCCACACTCAATGAGGAAGTGGATGTTGGCGACCGCCTCCAGTGGGGTGTTGATCTCATGCGCGACGGTTGCTGCCATTGTTCCCGCTACCGCCAATTTTTCAGCATTGCGCAGGGCTTGCTCCGCCATCTTCATCTGCGTGAGATCGCGGGCTATGGACGAGGCCCCGATAACTTTTCCCTGGGCATCACGGATCGGCGAAACGGTCACGCCCACGTGCAACACCCGCCCATTCTTCGCAATGCGAACGCTCTCATGCAACGGAACCTTCTCGACATGCCTGATCTGGTTAAGAATGTATCTCTCCTCTTCGATCTTGTCGGCGGGGAACAGGATGGACGAGGGCTTTCCGACGATCTCATCGGCGGAGTAACCGAACAACCGCTCTGCCGCCTTGTTCCACGTACTCACGATGCCCTCAAGGGTCTTGCTGTAGATGGCATCGTTAGAGGAATCCACGATGGCGGCTAGTTGCGCATGTGCCTTCTCGGCGCGCTTGCGCTCGGTGATGTCGCGGATAGTGCCGACAAAGACGTGCTTGCCGTCTTGCACATATTCCCCGAAAGAAACTTCCAGCGGTATTTCGTGGCCGTCCTTGTGCAATCCCGGAAGCTCCACCCTTTCCCACGACAGATGCTTCTTTCCTGTGTCCAGATAACGCTCTACCGCTGCCCGGTGCATATGGCGCAGGTAGTCCGGCATCAACATCATCAGCTCGCGTCCCACCAACTCCTGGCTGGTGTAGCCAAACACCCGCTCCGTCCCCGGGTTCGCTGACAAAATCTGGCTCTTCTCGTCAATGGCGATCAGGGCATCGGAGACGCTCTGGAGCACAATCTTGGCGTGCTCCTCGGAGACGCGTGCGGTGACGTCGCGCAGCACCACCGTGAAGAACTTCTCCCCGTCGTCCCCAACCTGGGAGATGGTGGCTTCGATCGGGAATTCTGTGCCATCTGCCCGGAGCCCAAACAGAACACCGGGAGAACACATGGTGCGGCGGGTCACGCCGGTATGCCCAAAATTTTTGACGTGTTGCCTGTGGCCGGCGCGGAAGCGTTCGGGGATGAACGCGTCGAGCCGCTTCCCGAGCGCCTGCTCGCCAGAGCAGCGGAACATCACCTCCGCACCCTTGTTAAACAGCACGATCCGCTGCTCGTCGTCGATCGTAATGACCGCGTCCGTCACCGATTCCAGGATGGTTGCAAGTCGCTCTGGGCTTAGGAGCGAAAGTCGGTCGGAGCGGATTTCGGTGCGCTCCCGTGAGGACGCCAACAGCGCCGAAATCCGGTTCAGCAGCGCGTCCGGCCCCTCGCTTTTGCAAATGAAGGCATCCGCCCCCCCATTGGCTTTAGCCGAACTAGTGCTGCCGGTGAGAATGATGATCGGCACCTTGGGTTTCAAATGTCTCAGGGCTGTCGCCATTGCGGTCCCCGTAACCCGTTCCCTCAAGTGCTGGTCGAGGACGACGAGGTCAACGCGGTTGGACTGGAATACCTCCATCCCTTCCGCGGCGGAGGTCGCAACAAGAACCTTATAGCCCTTCGCTTCGAGGATTAGCTGCCGGAAGCGGAGCCCTGTCGCGTCATCATCCACGCAAAGGATGATCGGTGCGTTCGGCTGCGTCGCCATGCTCACCCCAGTGTTTTTGTTATGAATTCCAATGGCTTGTTTACTTCCCACACCTGCGACTGCTCTGCAAAAGCAAGTAGTCGGCGCAAGCCCATGCGGAGTATGGGCGAAGGCGAACCACCTGGCATAGCACCAGACATTAAGGGAAAGGACTTCTTGTGAGGGGAGTGCAATTTTATGCCCCTGGCAATCGAATTAAGATAATTGGAGAGCGTGGCTATGCCCCAGTTATTGGACAAGTCTGTGTGGAGCTGCCAACCATCATCTCTGTAGACAGCTGCGCATCCTATATCGCAAGCTCTGCCGTGCGGGACTGTGGAAATCCCGCAGTCTGCTCCAAAAAGGCTGGTAGGACTCAGCGACAGTTTAGCAGTCCAATGTTATGAAATGTTTTCCACGAGTGTGGACAATTTGCCCTTAGAGCTTTCGCGCGCAATCAGCTTTAGTTTCGAGCGCGTGTGGGACGCAGCAATTGCAGGTGCCCTTTTCCTCGATCATTGCCAGGCCCCGCGAACTTGACATCAACCGCGTGCAACGCAGACCGCTTTCGAGGATCTGTTTCCAGAGCCTCCAAATAGCGGACGATTTGCAATCCGTTGCGCACTTGGTCGTCGATGAACTTCTGCACCGCTTCTCGCGCGGAGTAGCGCCATACCAAGCAGCCGACAACACAGAAGAGCAGGGCCGAGATCATGGAGTGAGTGAGGTCGCCTATCGCGCTATACCAAATCCCAGGCAAAAGAGGAGAAGCGGCCACTTGCTCATGCCGTTGCCTCCCTGCACTGGCGCCAGGCTGGCCGCGCCGATATTATCTCGGGCCAAGGCCTGTTGTTCGTAGGGCGCGCAGGAAATTCGGTCGGCTTGGCCGAGAGGTTTTTTTCTAAAAAGGCTAAGGACTTGTTTACGGAAGTTCGAGATTCTGCGGCTCGCAACTTCTTGAATTTCAATTGCATAAATCGATTTCCACACGCCTC
>DASQXC010000158.1:0-2757 GCA_035639935.1 Terriglobales bacterium | reverse complement strand
TGGGGTACCTGGGCTGCAAGTGGCGAGCGGGCGGCATGGCCGCCGACAAGAAACCCGAGAGGGTCAACCTCAGCGGCAGGGGTCAGGTTGCCGCACATCCCGCGAAGGCGGGATACGGGAGATAGAAGATGAGGGGAAAGCAACTGCTGGGCATTTTGCTGATGGCCTTGGTGCTGCCGACGATGGCGGCGGCTGCTGGGCCGCAACTCACGGCGGTCACCATCAGCACTCAGGACAACTCTACCATCCTTACCATTCGCGCCAGCGCCGCCTTCACTCACACCGAGTATCGGCCTTCCGAGAATCTGCTGCTGGTCGATCTGCCGGGAGTTTCTGCTGGCGAGCTGGAAGGGCAGGCCCAGACGGTGCAGGGTCCCGGCGTCAGCGCCTACCGCGTAGAGTCTTTCCAAGGATCGGGTGGTACCGATGTCGTGCGGGTGGAAGTGACGCTGAACGGTGCGCCCTTTGTTACCTTCAACCAGGATAAAGACGCGCTCGAAGTGCGCGTGACTGCGACGGAAGCGTCGGGGCCAGCGGGAAGTACAGCGGTGGCAGTCCCGGCAGGGACAGAGGGGCCGGCCTTCGCAGCGGGCCAACCTGCTACAAGCCAGCCTGCCAGCACGGGGCGCGCCGTGGATCCGGTTGCGGCTCCGCTTGCAAGCCAGGCCGTGCAGGGGGTGCGCTCGGCGGAGAAGATGAGCCAGCCGGTCTGGGTGCGCAGCGTCAACGTGATCCACGGCACCCAGGGCATCGAAGTGGAGATCCGCAGCAACGGTGTCCTTAAGCCGACGGCCACCAAGATCACCCATCCTGACCGTGTTGTCGTGGACCTGGAGAACGCCCGCACGCTTCGCCCGGTGCAGGTGCCGGTCAACAGCGATTTCGTCAAGGGCGTTCGCATGGCGTTGTTTCAGGCGAATCCTCCTGTGACGCGCGTTGTGGTGGATCTGGAGGCGCCACGCGATTATGAGTTGGTTCCTTCCGAGAACGGATTGCGGGTGAAACTGCGCGCTCCTTCGCAGGTGGCGAGCCTGGGTGCACCTCCGGTTGCCCCCGCCGCGGCAAAGGCGATCACCGTGCTCCCGAAAGCGCCGGCGGTAGGACCACAGACGAGCTCGCAAAGCAGCACTTCTAACTTCGTGACTGATCTCGCTGCAAAGAACGCAGCCAGCGCCACGACACCGGCGAATTTGGCAACTCCGCCATCCCCGGCCGGTGCCCGGGACTTCGTGGTGGTGCAGCCCACCAATGTGCCAAAGGCAGAGGGCGGCCAGCCAGCCGTCCGCGCGGCCGAGGCAGCATCCAAGTTCTCTGGCAGTAAGACAGAGATTGCACTCTCAAACGCGCCTGCTTTGCCGGCCAGCCTTTCTGCGGCCTCGCCGGTTGATGCGGAGCAACAGTCCGCGGCGCCACCTCAAGCGGCGACTGGCAAACCCAAGTACACGGGTGAGCCCATCTCGGTCAACCTGAAGGATGTCGATTTGAAGGACTTCTTCCGCCTGATCCACGAGATCAGCGGGCTTAACGTGGTACTCGATCCAAACGTGCATGGAACGCTCACGCTAGTGCTGGATGATGTGCCCTGGGACCAAGCTTTGGACATCGTCTTGAAGAACAACGGGCTGGAGCGAGAACTCGATGCGAACGTGCTGCGCATTGCCACCGTGGACACGCTTAAGCACGAAGCCACTTCGCGCCGCGAGGAGGTGGAGGCCCAAGCCCTGGCCGCGCAAAGGATCACGGTAACGCGATTCCTGAGCTACGCGCATTCCAAGGACGTTGTGCCGACCATCAAGAAGTTCCTCTCCAAGCGCGGCGAGATGGTTTCCGACGAGCGTACCAACGCGCTGATCATCATGGATATTCCCCAGGTATTCCCCGAGATCGACCGGCTGCTGACCCAATTGGACCGCAAGACGCCCGAGGTGGAGATCGAAGCGCGGGTGGTGGCGGCCACGCGCAACTTTGCGCGCGATATCGGCACGCAGCTCGGCATCGGCTGGACTAACGGAAAGAGCACAGGCGTGGGCGGAGCGAGCGCAGTCGGCACCAGCCCTATCATTAACCCCTCCATGTTCACCGCCACCAGCACCACTACTGCCACTAAAGACACTACCACTACGTCCACTGGCATTCCGCTGTTCAGCAATCTTCCGGCGGTTGGTCCCACCAGCGGTCTGTCGCTGCTGAATTTCGGTTCCAATTACCGGCTGGACGTGATTCTCACGGCGGCGGAGTCGCGAGGCCTGCTCAAGATCCTGTCGCGGCCGCGCGTGGTCACCCAGAACAACATTCAGGCGGTGGTGCGGCAGGGTGTCCGCATCCCAGTGGTTACTCAGGCCCAGTTGGCAGGACCGGCGACCACAACCTATGTGGACGCGTTTTTACGCTTGACGGTCACCCCGCAGATCACGGTGGAAAACACGATTTTCCTGAACGTAGACGTGGAGAACACCACACCTGATTTCGCACAGCAGGTCGGAAACAATCCCACGCTGCTCACTCAGCAGGCGCTGACGCAGGTGCTGGTGACGGATGGAGGAACCGTGGTCATCGGGGGCGTGATCTCGACCAAGAACTCGGTGGCCATTTCCCAAGTGCCGCTGCTCGGTTCGATTCCGGCGCTCGGCAACCTGTTCAAGCACCGTGCGGTCGCCACCGAAACTCAGGAGCTCTTCTTCTTCATTACACCAAAGATCATCCAGACGTAGTGGGCAGCCAATTCCAATAACCTTAATGGCCCTCGGCAACCACCGA
>DASQXC010000157.1:0-6807 GCA_035639935.1 Terriglobales bacterium | reverse complement strand
AGTCTTTAGCGGGTGAGAGAAAGACGCAGGAGCGGATACAACACACGCTCAAGACAGGCAAGCCTCTGAGAAACTGAATGGCAAAAGAAAAGAAACCGCGGACTTCCTCGGCAAAAACTGAGAAGCTTTTCGCTTCCTGGGTGCTCAGAAAGCATTTCGGCGCGAGAGCTGTTAACCACTTGGTGACCGCCAGTAGGACTTTCCCGCTGACGTCCCGTGCCGACGTCCAACGTGCAATCGAGAATCTGTTCGGTAGCGATTACGAGCGTGCTGTCGGCGTCCATCCCCGATACATGCACGAGACGCTCACCATCTCGCATGTTCTTGCGGAATTCAACTACCCTGCGCTCATCGGCCCTTTACAGCACGATGATATCGATACTGGCGACATAGAACCCATCCGCTGCGTCAAGCATGCAATGTGGGTGCGTAAAAGTCATGAACTGCCTTACGCGGTCTTGTGCAGTTCGATGCTGCGATTCGGCCCGATACCCGGCGGTGTGCACGTCGAGATCGCGGTGCCGGGTGGCGAAGCGGGGTGGAAGCTCTCCCGGAAATTCTTTCGTGACCTAGAGTCGCGCGTGCACGAGGCCGGCTCATATCGCGGTAGGGTGCTGTCCCTTGAGGCCGACCACGAATACTCCGGCCGTGGTGGCGCTGTAAAGGTACACAGGTTGCCGGTGGTGCAACGGGAGCACGTTATCCTCCCCGAACGCACGCTGCGGCTGCTGGAACGCAACATTGCCGATTTTATCCGCCTCCGTCCTCGCATGAAGAGCTTGGGGCTGTCCGTCAAGAAGGGCTTGCTCTTCTATGGGGCACCGGGAACGGGAAAGACGCACACCATCAACTATCTTGCCGGTCAACTGTCCGGACATACCACGTTGCTGATTACCGCGGAGCAGGTCGCATTACTGGACGATTACTTCCGCCTGGCTCGCTTCTTGCAGCCCGCCATGCTGGTGATCGAAGACGTCGACCTGATTGCTCGTGCACGTGAAGATATGCGCAGCGCTTGCGAGGAAAGTCTCTTAAACAAACTCCTGAATGAGATGGATGGTCTCCGTGAAGACGCTGAGGTCCTCTTCGTCCTGACTACCAACCGTCCTGATCAGCTCGAAACCGCGCTTGCCTCTCGACCTGGGCGCATCGATCAGGCAATCGAGTTCCCGCTTCCAGATGAGCAAGGCCGTGCCAAGCTCGTTCGTCTGTACGCGCGCGGACTGCAGTTATCCGACGGCATCGTTAGCATGGTTGTCGAACGAAGCGAAGGTGCGAGCCCAGCCTTCATCAAAGAATTGATGCGGCGCTCCGCCCAGATTCACATTGAAAGCGGAGCCGATGGACCTCTTCAACAGCCAGAGATCGAAAACGCGCTGGAAGAGATGCTATTCAGTGGCGGGACGCTCAATTTAAAGCTGTTGGGCGGCGCCCACCCCGCCATGCACGATGAGCCGAGAGAGAAATCATGCGTGAAGTCGTAATTGCAAGTTCCGTCAGAACGCCGGTCGGCAAAGCCTATAAAGGTACGCTGCGCGCCACACGGCCTGATGATCTTGCGGCTGTGGCGATCAAGGGCGCGGTGGAACGGGTACCACAACTTGATCTCATGGAGATCGAAGATGTGGTCCTGGGCTGTGCCATGCCCGAGGCTGAGCAAGGAATGAACGTGGCCCGCATTGCCTCGCTGCGTGCTGGGTTGCCGGTCGAGTGCTCGGCCATGACGATCAACCGTTTTTGCTCGTCAGGGCTGCAGGCCATTGCCATCGTTGCCGACCGCATCGCGGCTGGGGCGTACGATGTGGCCATTGCCGGTGGCACCGAGTCGATGACCATGATTCCCATGGGCGGGCACAAGGTCTCGGCGAATCCCTGGCTGGTGGACCACTATCCTGACGCCTATCTCTCGATGGGCCTCACCGCCGAACGGCTGGCCAAGCGCTATGGCATCAGCCGTGAGCAGGCCGACGAGTTCTCGCTGTGCTCGCACCAGAACGCCCTGGCCGCAATTCAAGCCGGTAAATTCGAGGACGAAATCGTGCCCGTGCCTGTCAGCTTCACCACGCCGAACGGCGCCAAGCCGCAGCGCATCGATATCGTATTCAAAGTGGATGAAGGCCCGCGCGCGGACACTTCGCTCGAAGCTCTGGCCGCGCTGAAGCCCGCATTTCACGCGCGCGGCACGGTGACCGCCGGCAATTCATCGCAGATGTCTGATGGTGCCGCGGCCAGTGTGGTCATGTCGGCGGAGCGGGCCAAGGCGCTGGGCATCAAGCCGCTGGCGCGATTTGTCGCTTTCGCTACTGCTGGATATAAGCCGGAAGAGATGGGACTCGGCCCGGTATACGCCATTCCCAAAGTGCTGCGGATGGCCGGCTTGCAACTCGCAGACATTGATATCATTGAACTGAATGAGGCCTTCGCCGCACAGTCGCTCTCAGTCATAAAAGAAGGCGGACTAGACCCAGCCAAGATCAATCCCAACGGCGGCGCGATCGCGTTGGGGCATCCGCTGGGCTGCACTGGCGCCAAGCTGACGGCCACCATTCTGCGCGAGCTGAAGCGGCGCAACGCGCGTTACGGGCTCGTGACGATGTGTGTCGGTGGCGGCATGGGCGCGGCAGGCATTTTCGAAAACATTCCCTAAAGGCAGGGACATTCATCAGGAGTTATGCAATGGTCAAAGTAGCCAAAACAGCAGATCGCACAAAAATTATGGACACTTCCAAGAGCCACGATTGTCCTAAATGCGGCAAGCCTGCCCGCGTGGTCAAGCGGGTGAAAGACCGCGAGCGCGGCGTGCCTGGAGGCATGTACATCTCGTGCTCGGTGTGCGACTTCTACGAAAAGCTTTGAGGAAATTGAGCCATTGCTTCATCGGTTGAAATGAACCCAATGGCTCAATGGGCTCAATGACTCAATGAATCAATCTCGAGCGCGCTGGCAATGTCTGTGATGATCTCCTCCGCCGCCCGCCGCGGATCCGGGGCCCCGATGACGGGCCTTCCCACCACCAAATAATCTGCTCCGGCGGCGATGGCCTGAGAGGGTGTGCTCACGCGCGCTTGGTCGTCCTTTCCCCAACCTGACGGCCGCACACCGGGGGTGACAATCAGGAAGCCGGCCCCAAGATCTTGCCGGATCACCCGCGCCTCATGGGCCGAAGCCACGACTCCATGGCATCCGCAATTCTGGGCCAAGGTCGCCAGTACAAGCGCATGATCTACCGCTCTGGCCGCAATGCCGGTTTGCTGGAGGGCAGCATCGGACAAGCTGCTCAGGACCGTGACTGCCAGTACGATAGGCGGCTTCGAGGATTGGTTTGCGGCTTCCACGGCTGCTCTCAGCATTGCAGACCCGCCGGCAGCATGGACCGTAAGCATGGAGATACCGAGGCCTGCCGCGGCGCGCACCACACCGCCCACGGTGTTGGGGATGTCGTGGAACTTTAAGTCCAGAAAAACTTTCTTGCCGGCCGCGATCAGCTCGCGCACCAAAGCCGGCCCTTCGGAAGTGAAGAACTGACTGCCCACTTTATAGGTAGAAACCGAAGAACCAAGGGATCGAACCAGCCTCTGGGCGTCGGAGGCCGAGTACACGTCCAATGCCACAATCAGGCGGTCTTCAGGCCTCATTCGGCTTTTCTCAGGGATTCCTAGGCGCCCAGCCGAACTCTCCTGGCGGGCTGCCGAGAACAACTTATTCGCCGCCCATGCTGTCGGCGGAAGCAACCGTTTGCGGGTTGAGGATGTCCAGCCGAACCCATTCCACCCCCGAGTGCCGGAACTCTAACATGGCGGCGGCACCGTAGGAGAGATCAATGATGCGGCTGGCGGGAACGGGTCCACGGTCGTTGATGCGCACCATCACCCACTTGCTGTTTCGCAGATTGGTTACCTTAACCCAAGTGCCCAGAGGAAGATAGCGGTGAGCAGCCGTGAACTGGAACATATCGTAGGGCTCGCCGCTGGCGGTGGGATGGCCGTGAAACCGCTTCCCATACCAGGAAGCCCTCCCGAGCTGATAAGGCTTTCTTCCTTTTGGGGAACTGTGCTCAGACTTTTTAGACTTTCGGCCCTCTCGACCCGCTGTAGCGGGTGCCGCCCCCGCTGTGGCAACCGTGACCAACATTGCCAGAATGCAGGGCAGGATTCGACGCATTGGATGTCCTTTCAGTCTATAGTTACTTTCCTTGTTCCCCCTAGGGTTTTGTTATTGTAGGTGCCGGCCAAAGGGACAGTCAAATGCCGTCGGTACGGTGTCCGTTACCGAGGTACTTTTCGCTAATCTTCAGACAATAAGAGGCTTGCTGGCGGTCGGCGGTGGTGTTGGCTGGGCTCGACTTCGTTTTTTCCAGAATGGTTCACAGGGACGATAACTTTCGTTGGGCACTCTCCCGTGCAGGTCATTGCCACG
The DNA here is from genome assembly GCA_035639935.1 of Terriglobales bacterium. Taxonomy (GTDB): domain Bacteria; phylum Acidobacteriota; class Terriglobia; order Terriglobales; family Acidobacteriaceae; genus JAHFUA01. The sequence continues at coordinate 2,391 of DASQXC010000157.1, read as the reverse complement.
AATTCCCGCAGAGTAAGCTTCGGCTGTTTTCATCCCGCAACCGCTCGGCGACAGGAGGTCGGTCGATTGCCGAACGGTTACAGCAAAGGCCCAAAGGTTTTAGCCTTGGTAGCTGCAGCGCAAGATTTTATTTGGCTTGGGAGGCGAATGCCATTACATTCACCGCTGTATGCCCGCGGCGCCACCGGTGGTACTTACCATTGCTGGCTTTGATCCCAGCAGCGGGGCTGGGGTGACGGCCGATATCAAAACAATTGCCGCGCACGGCTGTTACGGTACCGCCTGCATTACCTCCCTGACCGTGCAGTCCACGGCGGGTGTGCTGCGGGTGCAGCCGATTTCCAAGGACATTGTCAGAGAAACTCTGCGCGAGTTGGCATCGGACATGCCCGCCGCCGCGATTCGAATTGGCATGCTAGGTTCGGCGGAGGTGGTTGATGCGGTGGCCGAGTTCCTGGACAGCAGCAAGGCTCCCAACGTGGTGCTGGATCCTGTTCTCAAAGCATCCTCGGGGGCTGCGCTGCTTGACGAAGAGGGCCTCGAACGGCTAGTCAAGGTGCTGCTGCCGTTGTCCCTGGTGATCACTCCCAACATTGACGAGGCTGCTGCGCTCACGGGGCTCCCTGTTCGGAATCTCGACGAGATGAAAACCGCGGCGCGGAAACTGCACCAGATGGGAGCCCAGAATGTGGTGGTCACCGGGGGACACCTGGAGCGCGCAGCCGACGTGCTCAGTGTCGCCTTGCCGGAAGGGAAGTTCGAGCAGTTCGAGTTTGTCTCCGATAGGGCGCGCTCGAATGCAACCCATGGGACTGGATGCGCTTTTGCCACCGCACTGGCCGCCAATCTTGCCCAGGGAAGACAACTGCAGTATGCCATCGTGCTGGCCAAGGCGTATGTCACCAAGGCGATCAGCCGGGCCTTCCCGTTGGGAAAGGGCGCAGGTCCGTTGCACCACCTCTATCGCATGGACGAGACCCCGCGGCCGCCGGCGGACCTCACCGCCCCCATGCATCGCAACAGCCGTGGACCGGGAGAATGAGCTGCGCATTGACTCTCACACCGGACCCGCAATAGCGGATGTGACTCAGCTGGCGCGTTTTTCTTCAGTGTGAGAAGAAGAAAACGCAGAGGCCACAGAGAAGCAGAGAGCTCTTTTTACCCTCTGCGCCCTCTGCGTTTTTTCTGTTACGCCCAGACAGGTGCAAAGAAGAAACAGAGAGCTCTTTTTACCCTCTGCGCCCTCTGCGTTTTTCTGTTACGACAACAAGCTTAGTGGTGGCCGGCGACGGCGCGTTTGCGATAGTAGGCTTCTGGCGGAGTATAGTGGCGGTTTTCGCGGTAGAAGGCGTTGCCCACGATGGCCAGCGCGTGGGTCTGGAACTGCTCTAGGGTGACGGGAGCTCCGAAGCAGCGGCCGTCGTATTGGGTGACGGACACCAGGTCTAGCCCTTTGAGAGCCGAGTTCAGCGAGCCCTCAGTCTCAAAGATCGCCTCCTGGCCAATCATGGAACCGAAGTCGCACAGCACGCGGCCGAAATAGCGATGGTTGCGTCCCAGTGCCTCTCTGATGACAGCCGCAATGCTGTCGATACTGGTGCGCACGTCGGTTGTGATCTCAATTTTGATCAGATCATGTCGTGAGCGGCGGAGGCCCAGCATCTCCAATCCGCTCGCCAAGGCTCCGTAGGCATCCTTGGCACAAGCCAGTACTGCAACATCGCGATGAGCCAGACCATCCAACAGGAAACCCAGTAAGCGCTGCTGTTCCGGGTGGCTATAGTAGAAGTGAATGACGCAACTGCGCGGGGGGACCGTGTAGCCGTTGATTTCGATGTACTGATCTTGGGAGAGCCCGAGAATGTGACACCGCCTATGGTTATCCTTTCAGCAGCACAGGTTCCAAACTCTGAGGATTTCTCGGACTCAACAGCCCAACAACTTACGGTTCCCTTTGAAACGGAGCGCGGAAGCGGAGTACCTGCTGTCGGTACCTCGATGCCAAATCGCGGTGCCGCACACCTCACTTACCCAGCAGCATTTTTCGAGGAGGACCATGACCTTCTAGGGGTTCTTGGGAGCCTCCGGTTGCGATTGCGAGGGACTTGGGGAGCTCTGGGGAGTTGGTTCGACCACGCGGTGGTCGCGGCGTTTGAGCACAATCGGCCCTCCTTGGCGCCGGCGGGCTTCCACTTGCGCACGCATTTTGGCGTCAACTTGACCGCTGTTCTCGTCTGCCACTTCACTTATCCTCATCCCTTCGGCTTGACGGTTCGTGGCTACTTCTACGCGGCCATTGGCTCGACGTGCATTTTGGGCTTTCTCGTAAAAAAAGTTGGCGGTCTCCCGGTCACCCTCTAATTCCGCCAGGTAGCCCATATTGTTCAGGGT
>DASQXC010000156.1:0-2054 GCA_035639935.1 Terriglobales bacterium | reverse complement strand
ACCGGACGAGTTTGCCGGTGCCATCATGGGCGACCTCAATTCCCGCCGCGGCCGCATTCAGGGCATGGACAACAAAGGCGGCAAGACGGTGGTCAAAGCGGAAGTCCCCATGGCAGAGATGCTCACCTACGGCGCCGACCTCACTTCCATGACCCAGGGGCGCGGCAGCTTCAATATGGAAATGGACCACTACGACATCGTGCCCCAGCAGTTGCAGGAAAAAATTATCGCCGCCGCCAAGGCAGCCCATGCAGGAGCAGCGGAAGAGGAAGAGTAAGGCGGGGAATTCTTACCGCCATTCACGCGGACAACGCGGATCACTTCAAAAACGCACCGCAGGCACAGGCAGCGCGAGAGAAGGATGGAACCCCTGCGCCCTTTAGGGTCCTCCGGGTTAATTCAAATCCGCGCCACGGCTGTGATCGGCAGTAAGAACCTTTACTGCTGGCCCGCTTTGGGCTTACTATCCGGCCAGTGGCAACTCCCAAGCGCGCAGAAGACCGTGAGCGGCTGGTTTCGGCGAATCTCGTCGAGGACGATGCCTCTTTTGAGCTGAAGCTACGTCCACGGCGACTGCAGGAGTTCATCGGGCAGAAAAAAGTCAAAGACAATCTGGCGGTGGCCATCGAAGCCGCGCACTCGCGCGGCGAAGCCCTTGACCACGTTCTGCTCTACGGGCCCCCGGGCCTAGGAAAAACCACGCTAGCCACGATCATCGCCAATGAGCTGGGAGTGGCGTTTCAGCAGACGGCGGGTCCGGCCATCCAAATCAAAGGCGACCTGACCGCCATCCTCACCAACTTGCGCGAGCGGCAGGTGCTGTTCTTTGACGAGGTGCATCGCCTGCAGCCGGCGTTGGAGGAGATTCTCTACTCCGCCCTCGAGGATTACAAGCTGGACATCATCATCGGGCAGGGGCCGTCGGCGCGCACCCACACCTTGGACGTCAAGCCATTCACGTTTGTCGGCGCGACCACCCGCGCCGGCCTGCTTTCGGCGCCGTTGCGCTCGCGCTTCGGTATCCTACTGCGTTTGGATTTTTACAGCGACTCCGACCTGCGCGTGATCGTACGACGCTCGGCGGAAATTCTGGGCGTGGACATTGACGACGACGGCTGCCATGAGCTCGCCAGCCGCGCCCGCGGCACCCCACGCATCGCCAATCGCCTGCTGCGGCGAGTGCGCGACTATGCCCAGGTGCGCGGTGCCGGGCGCATCGACCGCCCCACCGCCCAAGCCGCGCTGGAGATGATGGAAGTGGACAGGCACGGCTTCGACGAGGTCGATCGCAAGCTGCTGCTGACGATTATCCAGAAATATCAGGGCGGGCCTGTAGGCGTGAACACGCTGGCCGCTGCCCTAGCCGAGGAAGCCGAGGCCATCGAAGAAATCTACGAGCCCTTCCTCATCCAGATCGGATTCCTGGACCGCACTCCCCGCGGCCGCGTGGCCACCAAGCTGGCATATGACCACTTTGGAATCCGGCCCAACAGCCGGCAGGCCGGGCTGTTCTAGACTCCATGCACAACGGTTTTGCTAGGTGAGCGCACCGAGGGAGTCTTGTTTTGCAACTATTGCCGACGCCGTCCGAGAATAGATTCGCCTTCCCGCTATTTACGAACATCGCTTCTTGCATGCACCAAGATCCCTCGCGAGGCACCCAGTCGCTCCGCTCCTTCGCGCTGCTCGGGATGACAATTCATAATAAAATCAGGACCTCGGCCATGGCAGCCCACCTGAGCACCGCCGAACTGGAAAGCTTCCACGAACGCGACTGGCGCGAACTGGCGCCCCGTCTCAGCCCTGGCGTGCGCGGCGGTCTGGAGAAGGTGTTGGAAGCCGGCGATGGCGGGGCGCTCTCGCCCGACCAGCAACGCTCATTGGCGTACTCCACAGGCGAGGACCTGCTGGGGGTGCTCTGCGCCGCCGACTTCCTGCGCAGGCAGCTAGTGGGCGACGTGATCACTTACGTGATCAACCGCAACATCAATTTCACGAACATCTGCTTCGTGGGTTGCAAGTTCTGCGCCTTCAGCCGCGGGCCCCGCGAGGCC
>DASQXC010000155.1:0-7303 GCA_035639935.1 Terriglobales bacterium | reverse complement strand
GCAACCCCATGTGGGTTCCTCTTAACTCGCCGTCGCACCTTTTGCGCTTGGCTTGACTTTTCCCAACAATGCGCGCCGACGCAAGAATGCGGTGAGGGTACCGACGATCCCCTCGGGCAGGAAGAGTACGACAATGACGAGCAGCACGCCGTAGATCAGCAGGTGGGCTTCCTTGAAAAAGTTCTTGAAGATCTCTGAAGCCGACTCTAGGACGACCGCGCCCACAATCGGCCCCAGCATCGTGCCTGCGCCCCCCAGCATGGCAACAATGGCGATCTCGTTGGAGACATCAATCGACAGCACCTGGTCGGGCACAATGAAAAGGAAGAGGCTGGCATAGAGCGCTCCGGCCAGCGCGGTCAGTGCGGCGCTGATCAGCAGGGCAGCGAGCTTGTTCCTGGCCGCGCTGATGCCGAGCGAGAGCGCCGTGTCCTCGTCTTCGCGAATGGCCAGCAGGTAATAGCCGAACCTCGTGCGCGAAATGGCCACGGTCGTAGCAAAAGCAAGCCCTGTGAGCACCACCGCGGCCCAGTGGAAGGCACGGTTCACGTTGCCATGGAATAGGGCGGGGACCTGCACGCCAACGTCGCCGCCGGTCACCTCGGGCAAGTTCTTAGCGATCAGCCGCAGGACTTCGGCGAACGCAATGGTGGCTAGCACGAAATAGGGCCCGCGCAAGCGGAAGGAAACGCCGCCAATTAAGAAGGCGCCGACTGCCGCGACTACGACACCGATCAGGACGGCCAGCCATGGTGATACGCCCAGCTTGCCGGAGAACAGCGCCAAGCTGTAAGCGCCGGCACCGAAGTAGGCGGCGTGCCCAAGAGAGAGCTGCCCGGCGTATCCGCCCACCAGGTTCCATGCCAGCCCGAGCGCCGCGAACAAGTAGATACGGAACAGGACCTGAAGCACGTAATCGGTCTGCAGCACCAGCGGCAGCAGCAGCGACAGGATGAAGACGGCCAGCGCGGCGATCAGATGGGAGCGCTTCACGCTTTCTGCCTCCCGAAGATGCCGCTCGGCTTGAGCGAGAGCACCAGCAGAAAGATTACGAAATCCACCGCCAGTGCCCACTCGTTTCCCCAGTAGAGGCTGGTGAGATTCTCCACCACGCCCAATACCAGCCCGGCAAGTGCGGCGCCCACAATGGATTCCATTCCTCCCAGCACGACCATGACGAAGGCCTTTAGCGTGAACTGGTCACCAACCTGCGGATATATATAGAAGACCGGCAGGAGCAGGCCGCCGGCGATCCCCGCAGCGGCAATCCCCACCGCAAACGAGATGGCCTGGACGCGAAATACATTGATCCCCATCAGTGGAGCGGCGTAGCGGTTCTGGGCGATAGCACGCGCCGCCCGGCCAGTCATGGTGCGCATGACGAAGAAGTAGAGGGCTAGCGCCACTACAACGGCAATGCCGAACGAGACCACCCAGGGCGCGTTGACGGTGATGTGTGGTCCGAGATGAAAGTTCTTCCCCAGCAATGGAATGTTGATCTGGTGATAGTCGGCGCCGAAGACCAGCAGCACGCCATCGGTGGCGATCAGCCCGACACCCAACGTGAGCAGGATCTGCATGAAATCCGACTGCCCATGGATGGGCCGCAACAGGCCGAAATAAATCGCGTATCCAATGGCGAACAGCAGGATCCCTGCAATGAGGAATAGCGCGTAGGGACTGATATTCGTGCGGGTGAAGAGCACGTAAGTGGCGTACATGCCCAACATCATGAACGCGCCGTGCGCGAAGTTGACGATGCGCATGACGCCAAAGATCAGCGCCAAGCCCATGCCAACGAGGGCGTAAAGGGCCCCGGTGAGCACGCCATTGATCAACGCCTGGAGAGCGGCATAGAGGTCCACCGTGGCTCCTCATCGACGATGAATTTGGCAATCGCCGGAATCGACGGACCCAATGCCAGATTACGGCGATTCCGGCGATTCTCGCTGAAATTGCTCAATGGCGAATCGCAATCCGTGGTTTACTGTGGTTGTCGTCTCCTCACAGCCCTTGCCGCCTGTTCCAAGGCGGCGCAGGTATCACGGGTTTCGCTTCGGCCGCATCGGGCGGATAGACCACCTTGTATTTCCCTTCCAGCACCTGGGTGATCAGCACCGGGTGATGGTTCTGTCCGCGCTCGTCGAACTTGACGGGTCCGAAGGGTGTTTCCGGCAGATCGATGCTCTTCAGCGCGTCGCGAATGGCGGCCGGTTGTGCCGAATTCGCCTTGTTGATGGCGGCCGCCGCAGTAGTCAAGCTCGCATAAGCTTCCATCGCGTGGTACGCGGGATGGCTTCCCGTGAGCTTGTAAAAAGCTTCGTCGAATTCCTTCGAGCCCTTCCATTGCGCCGTGGGCAGCCACTGCGAGACCGAGAAGGTGTACTCGGCATAAGGTCCGGCGCCCTTGTCTTTGGTGGGGAACTCAGCCGCGGCGAAGCCGGTGCCCGCCGAAGTGTAGTATTCCGGATTCAGATTGACCTGCGCCGCCTGCCGCATGAGCGTGGTGGCGTCCAGCAGGTACGATGCAAAATAGATGACCGCCGGATTCTTCGCTTTGACGCGCTGCAGCAGCGCCTTGTAATCGGGAGAGCTGGCCTGGTAGGCCTCTTTGTCCACCACTTCGAAGCCATTGGACTTGGCGGCATTTTCCATCGCCTGCGCATTCGACTGTCCGAAATTTGTGTTCTCGTAGACGATGGCCACGGTTTTGGGCGCGTTCATCGCTTTCAGGAAGTCCACGGTGGTGGTGGCATACGCGCCCGATCCTGCGCAGATGCGGAGGGCCCAGGGCGAGCCGGTCTCGATGACGTTGTCGGCGGTGGCCGTGGGCATCAGCAGTGGCACCTGCTTCTGTGTCACTGCCGGAACAATGGCGCGCGTGTTCTCGCTGGAGTACGCCCCCAGAATAATGGGAACGTGGTCCTGGTCCACCAGCTTGTTCACGCCCTGTACAGCTTGATCAGGACGGCTCTGGTCATCGTAGTAGACCAGTTCGATTTTCTTCCCCATCACCCCGCCTTTGGCATTCAGCTCGTTCAACCCGATGGTGTAGCCGTTCTTGTGGGCTTGGCCGAATGCTGCCGCCGGCCCGGTCAGCGACGTGATTACGCCAATTTTGAAGGTATTGCCGGCTTGCTGCTGATTGCCGCCTTTACACCCGCCTAACATGCATATGGCAGCCAGCAGCAAGGCGAGACCGCGCGCCGGTCGCTTCATAGAGGCTCCCCAACAAAGCAATCGCGCATTCTAGTGATAGAAAGCCCTCCCGGACAAGCGCGCAGCCGAGACTAGCTGGTGGTTCGGGGAAGGATAGTGTGTGCCTTTGGGGCCGGGAGGAGCTCCTGCCGGGTAGGAGCTAGAGGATCTGAACGCCCCAGGATTGCATCGCGCACGGCTTTCGAGGAGAATCCTAGTGGATTGGGGTGAGCTATGAGCGTGGTCACAGGCCGCGGCGTTTCGGTGGACGAATTGGTTGTCCACCTCCGGCACTTCCCCGAAGAAGCGTTCGACGGCACCGAGCAGATCCTGCAATTTCTACAACAGAGTCCGGTCGATCCCGCTAGTCTTGACCGTTATCTCTTCTGGGACGCGCAGCACTACACCCGGAACCTCATCGACAAGACGCATCTTTACGAGTTGATCGCCATCTGTTGGGAGATCGGGCAGTTCAGCTCCATCCACAACCATCGCGACCAGAATTGCTGGATGGCGGTGCCCATCGGCCGGCTGATGGTGCAGAACTATCGCGTGCTCGAACAGGACCTGAAGCGGGGCACCTGTCGGCTGGAAAAGACCGACTCATTGGAGATGAACCGCGAGCATCCCTGTGCCGTGAACCCGCGCGAGCCGGTACACAAGGTGTACAACCCGCGGGAATTTCGGGAGCGCGCCGTCAGCCTGCACGTCTATTCGCGCCCCTTCGATAGTTGCGATGTGTATTCCGAGGAACAGCAGACCTGCGGCACCATTCCCCTGAGTTACACGTCGATGCACGGCCAGCGTGTCTCGCCACCGTAGCCAATCCGGCCACGGATTTGCACAGATATCATTGCTCGGGTCCTTTTCTCATCCGTGCTGATCGGTGTCCATCCGTCGCCAATGTTTCTAAATGACTGAGCAACAGCAATCAGGACTGGTGCGCGCCATGGGGCGCTGGACACTGACGGCGCTGGTAATCAATTCCATCATCGGCAGCGGGATCTTTGGCCTGCCTTCGCTGGTCTGGAAACTGGTGGGCACCTTCGCACCCTGGGCCTATCTGTTGGCGGGAGCGGGCATCGGCGTCATTATGGCCTGCTTTGCCGAGGTGGCGTCGCGATTCAGCGAAGCTGGTGGACCGTATCTGTATGCGCGCGTCGCCCTCGGACGCTTCGTCGGGATCGAGATAGGATGGGTGCTGTGGCTGGTGCGGCTGAGTGCGGCCGCTGCTGGCGCCAATCTGTTCGTTGTTTATTTGGCCGAGTTCTGGGCTGGGGCTCTGCAGCCAGTGGCCCGTGCTCTGGTCCTCACAGCGCTGCTGGGCGTGCTGGCGGCGATCAATTATCGCGGAGTGCAATCGGGCGCGCGCATGAGCAACGTATTCACTGTAGCGAAACTGGTTCCTCTGGGGTTGTTCGCGCTGGCGGGTGGTGCGTTCATTCTGCTGCGGAGCGGGCCGGCACCGTTGGCCATCATTCACCATCCCAGCACGGGAGGTTGGCTAGGGGCAGTCTTGTTGCTGGTATTCGCCTACGGCGGCTTCGAAGGGGCCATGATCCCGCTGGCCGAGGCCAAAGAGCCGCGTCGTGATGCTCCATTTGCGCTGCTAGTCTCGTTGGCGGTGTGCGCCGCGCTGTTTATCGCGGTGCAAATCGTTGTGCAAAGAACATTGGTCGACGCCGGACAAACCGACCGTCCCCTAGCCACCGCCGCACACCAATTTCTGGGAAACGGGGGTGCGCGCTTCATCAGCTTCGGAGCCCTGATCTCCGTTTATGGTTACCTGAGCGCGAACATGCTGAGCAGTCCTCGGCTAACTTTCGCCTTTGCTGAACGTGACGATTTCCCGCCCATCTTCCGAGCGGTACACCCGAGCTTCCGTACCCCACATGCTTCTATTGCCATATTTGCGGTGCTGGTCTGGATGATGGCGCTGATGGGCAATTTTCGATGGAACGTGGTTCTGTCGGTAGTAGCGAGACTGTTCGCTTATGGCGCCGTGTGCGTCGCCATGCTCGTGCTGCGACGCAAAGCCCCGGGGGAGGCGCGCTTCTCGCTGCCTGCCGGGCCGCTGTTCGGCACCTTGGGGATCGCGTTTGCGCTGGTGCTTGTATCCCGCATGGGTCGCGCTGAACTGGTGATCATCGCAGGCACTATGCTAATCGCCTTTCTGAATTGGCTGTGGGCCCGGAGGCGGCTCAGGGCGGATGGTCCGCTGAGGGTCCGAAGTTAGGGGATTTGGGAGTGTGAAGCCCTTCAGATTGCGACCCGGGGCAGCGATCCCTTGGCATCGGTAGCGTGGCGCTTGTCAGGTACGGTGTGGGCCTCGGTTTTCTCGATTCGCTCCGCAACCCATTTTCGCAACGCTCGCTTGCTGTCCGCAGGCACGTGGATAAAGCGGATGCCGACATTGCCTTTTCCGTCCGACCATGCGCTCTCGCCTTTGATGGCAAGCGTCTCGGGCACGCCGGGAAGCTCAAGGCTGATTTCCACCGCCCAGCTTGGACTAATGGGCTCGGTGAGGGCAATGGCCATGCCTCCCTCGCTCACGTTGGTGACCTTGCAGGCAAGCTGCTTGACGACACCAAAGCTCAGGTAAGCGCTACTATCCACCGCATGTCGAAAGTAGCGGCGTTGCTCGGTGACCATGAAGCTGTAGGCGGCGCGCAGTGCACGCAATACTCGCTCCAGGGTCACGGGCTTGTCGAACACGAAGTGGGCTCCCATCTGGAAGGCAGTCTGCAGATTCGTGGCGCCGTTGATGACGGCGATAGTAATGGCCCGCTTGCTGGAAGGGGAATGCTGCACGGCCATCAGCACGTCCCCACCTCCGGCCACGTCATCGCAGTCCACGATGACGGCGTCGAACTTGTGTTTCCCCAAGCGCTCCAGCGCTGATTCTGCCGCCGTGGCCACCTCGGCTCCAACCCCCATATCCCCCAGGACCCGGCGGAAAAGGCGCAGCGTCTCCGGATCGCGGCACAGGAGAAGGGATTGGAACTCCATGGTTGCATGGTAATCCCCAGATGAAACTCTTCCCAAGTAACCAAGGTAATGCGAGTTGCGAAATATTTCTGGGCCGTTGTCATCAACAGTACTACGAAGCTCCCGTTTCGGAACCATCGAGGACGAGTGCAGACCCTATGCGACCTGCCCAATTCCACCGGGGCCGCGTTTCTGCGGCATTACCGGCGTTATCTCTCCGACTCCGGTCGTTATCTACTTGTCCGGAGCGACGAGTCCTATTCTTCTCTGCGGGCGAGCCGAAGCTATAAGCGAGGAACAATGGACGACCTGGATAAAGAAATCCGCCGGCTGGCCGGAGAAATTCGGGCCCTGGAACAGATGCTGGTCGAAATCTGTGGTGTCCCACCTTTAGCTACCGAACTCGCACCGGGATTGGGAGTTGCATGCGCTCGCTGGTTACGGCCCGCGTTCAGGCACTTGTGGCGATGGCTGGTGCACGTTTCCGAGAGGGCCATACCCGCGCCCCAGCCGGATTGAACCGGCCCACGGCGATGCCAAGAACTTGCGTGTGCAATTGTCTGCACATTTAATTTTTGACTTGTATTTTCTCCGGGAGTTGCCGATAGTATCCCGCTCCATCAGTTCCGGATATTGCGGGTAGCCCGGGTCCATTCAGTGAGTCTCTCCAATCGTTTTAATGCAAGCGCAATCGCCAGCACATCTCGCGAGTAGGTAACCTGTGAGTTGCTGATTTGGACGCGTCACCTGCTACATACTGGGCATGTCGTTCACTTGGAAGAACTCGAATCACGAACAAACCACACGCCGGGATGCACCACACTTGGCGGCTGCTCGAATCGCAAGAATGCATTCACGCGTAGGCCTTGCACTTAGTCGGGCTCTCGGTTTGCTGTTGATTTTTGCCGCCGGCATCCCGGCGTGGAGCGCCATTGCCATCGACCAAATCAAATCCACGGACAAGTCAGCTTCAGTTTCCAGCATCACTTCTCCATCGTTCTCCACGACTGCTGGAAACGAGCTGCTGCTGGCGTTCATTTCCACCGACGGTCAATCGAGTGGCATCACGGTCACCGGCGTGACCGGCGCCGGCCTGACTTGGGTGCTGGTAAAACGC
>DASQXC010000154.1:0-2360 GCA_035639935.1 Terriglobales bacterium | reverse complement strand
GACCGCGATCACCGTGATGCCATCTCTCTTTCGCCAATCTCCGCCATCGCTTTGGCGTAACTGGTCAACGCCAGCAGCGGAAAATATGTGCGATACAGGTGGTACTTCAAATAAAACACCCGCGGGAAACCGGTGCCGGTGCAATACCGTTCCTCCCAATTGCCATTCTTCTGGTGGGTGCGCAGCAGATAAGCAATGCCACGGGAGAGCGAATCGCTGCGGGTATCGCCGGCAGCAAGAAGGCCCAAGATTGCCCATGCGGTTTGCGACGGCGTGCTCGGCCCTATGCCTTTCTTGTCGGGATCATCGTAGGATTCGCAGCTCTCGCCCCAGCCGCCGTCGGCATTTTGCATCATGCGCAACCACTCCGCCGCCTGCTGGATGTAGGCCTCGTGCGGATCTTCGCCGATGGCCCTGAGCCCACGCAGCACCTGCATGGTGCCGTAGATATAGTTCACGCCCCAGCGCCCGAACCAGCACCCCTCCGGCTCCTGCTTCTGCTTGATAAATTTAATGGCGCGCTTTATTACGCTCTGCTGCCGAGTGTAGCCGTACAAGGCGAGCATCTCGAGCACCCGCCCAGTGATGTCCGGGGTCGCCGGGTCGAGCATAGCGTTGTGGTCCGCGAAGGGCACGTACTGGAAGACCATGCGGTTGTTGTTTTTGTCGAATGACGCCCAACCGCCGTTCTTGCACTGCATGGAGAGCACCCACTGTTTGGCGCGCTCGACGGATTTGTGCAGGTAACCCTCGTCGGGATGCTCCACTTGTGTAAGCGCGAGCAACACCATGGCGCTGTCGTCCACGTCCGGATAGAACTCGTTATTAAATTCGAAGTACCAGCCGCCGGGGTTTGCCCTCCAGTTCTTGACCGCCCAATCGCCGGTGCGAGTGACCTGCTTCCGCAGCAGCCAATCGGCGGCGGCTGCCAGGCGCGGCTCGGTACGCGGCACACCGCTCTCTCCCAGTACGAACAGTGCGTAGGCGGTGTCCCATACTGGGGATCTACAAGGCTGCATGCGGAAGGTATCCGCCTCTTCGATACCCAGGGCCTCGAACTCGTCTAAGGCGCGGATCATCTGCGGGTCATCCAGCGAATACCCCAGGCAGCGCAGCGCGATGATGGAGTTCATCATCGCCGGATAGATGGCCGCCAGGCCGTCGCTGCCATCGAAGCGCTCCAGCATCCATTCCTTGGCGGCGCGGATGGCGATCGAGCGCAGCGGGCGCACGTGTACTGCCTCCAGCCAATGCGTCACCCGGTCCACCACAAGAAAGAAGTTGCGCCAGCTCACCAGCTTCTCGGCCCACGGTAGCCGCATGTGCTTCTTGCTCTTGCCGTGCAGGAACAACTCGTCAATCCCCATCTCCGGCGGGATTTTCTTGAACGGCTTCTTGGCGTAGGCGATAGACAGCGGGACCAGAATGCCGCGCGACCAGGAGGAAATCTCGTAGATGTTGAACCAGAACCAGTTGGGAAACAGCACGATCTCTGGCGGCACCGCTGGTACCGACATGTAATCGTATTGCCCGAAAAAACAGAGATAAATCTTGGTGAAGGTGTTGACCTGCGTGACCCCACCCAGCTCCAGAATTTGCTTGCGTGCCTTTAGCAGCGCGGGATGGTCGGCTTTGTATCCCGCCAGCTTCAGGGCGAAGTAGGCCTTCACGGAAGCACTGAGGTTCGAGGGGCCGCCCAAGTAGATGCTCCAGCCGCCGTCTTCATTCTGGCGCTGCAAGATGTAATTGGCGGCCTTGCGGATGCGCTCCGGATTCCCTGTTCCCAGCAGGGTGTGCAGCAGGATGTAATCGGACTCGAGCGTGGTGTCAGCCTCCAATTCGCCGCACCAATAGCCTTCCTCCTGTTGAAGCGAGAAGAGGAAGCGGCGGGCGGCGTCCGTGGCCGCCGCCACGCGACTGAACATGTCGTCGAGCTTACCGAACAGCAACGGGAGGCCGCCGGCAAGCGCGGTGCTCTGCGTAATGGAAAACGTTGGCATCAGGCGACGACTGTCGCCGCTTGCATCCATCGCTTACTCCGCAGCCGTGGTGGCGGGGGAGATGGCTTGCACAACCTCCGGAGGCAGGCCGAAGCGCACGTTCTCGGGTATGACCTCCACCTCCTGGAGATTGGTGAAGCCTGACTGCATGAGAAACAAGACTACTTCCTGCACCAGGCACTCCGGCGCCGAGGCTCCCGCGGTCAAGGCGACAGTTTGGATGCCCTGCAGCCACTCCGGAAGTATCGCGTGATAGTTCTCGATCAGATAGGCGGGCGTTCCCAGCTTGCGTGCTACCTCTACCAAGCGATTGGAATTGGAACTGTTATCCGAGCCCACCACCAGCAGCAGGCCAGCACC
>DASQXC010000153.1:0-2728 GCA_035639935.1 Terriglobales bacterium | reverse complement strand
TGGCAGCGGTTCCATCTTGATGCGGCACACGCCGTACTGCCCGTGACCGCCGGTCTGTTTCTTGTGCCGGCCCTCGACGTCCGCGCGCCCCCGGATCGTCTCGCGATAAGGCACCTTTGGCGCCTTCAGGTTGACTTCGGTGTGATAGCGCTTCTTCAGCTTCGAAACCACAACTTCGATATGCTGCTGCCCCGTGCCCGCCACCAGGAATTCCTTCGTCTGCGGGTCGCGGTAGAAGCGCAGCATGGGGTCTTCTTCCATCAGCTTGTGGATGCCGTTGGAAAGCTTGTCCTCATCGGCGCGCGTTTTGGGTTCGACCGCGAAGCTGATCGCCGGCTCTGGCAGCTTCACTTGCGGGTATTGGATGGGCGCAGCCTTGTCGCCTAGGGTGTCGCCGGTGAGTGTATCGCGGAGCTTGGCCACAGCTCCGATGTCGCCGGAGCGCAACTCCGGCACCGGCACCTGGTTCTTTCCCTGCATTACTGAGAGGTGCGACAGCTTCTCACTGGTGTTCCTCATGAAATTCTGAAGGGTGGCCTCCGTCTTGACGATGCCGGAGAAAACCTTGAAGAACGTGATACGGCCGGCGAAAGGGTCGGAGACCGTCTTGAAGACGTACATCGAGAGCGGCTCCGAGTCTGCCACCTTGCGCTGCGGAGGCTCGCCATTGCCAGAACTCGGCGCCCCTTTGACGGCAGCCCGCTGGATAGCCGACGGCAGATAGTCAATGATGAAATCCAGCAGGCGGTCGGAGCCGATGTTGCCCAGACCCGAGGCGAACAGCACGGGATAAATGCGCCGCTCGCGCACCGCTTCCCGCAACCCGCTCACCAAGTGCTCTTCCGAGATGGTTCCCTTGTCGAAGAACTCTTCCATGAGGGTATCGTTGCCTTCCGCGATCAACTCTACTAGGTTTTCGTGCGCCTTCCGGGCAGCATCCGCCATGCTTCCCGGAATCTCGCCCTCTCTGCCTTTGCCATTGCCTGCGAGCTCGTAGCTATAAGCCTTCATCTTTGCCAAATCGACCACGCCGCTCAGGTTCTTCTCGCTGCCGATGGGCAACTGAACAGGTATCGCCGTGCGGCCAAAAGCGGAGGTCAGGGATTCCATCACACGTCCGAAATCGGCGCGATCGCGGTCCATGCGGCTTACGACAATGGCGCGCGGCAATTGGAACTCCTCGCAGTAGTTCCACACCTTTTCGGTGACCACTTCAACCCCGCTCACCCCATCGACCACCACCAGCGCGGATTCGGCCGCCACCATGGCCAACTTGGCTTCATGGGCGAAGAGAGTGAACCCGGGCGTGTCGAGAAAATTGATCTTGGTCTTTCCCCACTCGGCAAACGCGAGCGCGGTGGAGATGGACATCGAACGCGCAATTTCCTCCTCGTCGAAGTCGGTGACGCTGCTGCCGTCGTCCACACGTCCCAGCCGTTGAGTCGAGCCGGCAGTGTACAGCATGCCCGAGACCAGCGAGGTTTTGCCGGCGTCGCCGTGTCCGACCAGGACGACATTACGCACATTTGTGCCTTCGTAAACTTTCACGGGATCACTCCTTCAAACTCCCTGCGAGATCAGGGCTGGTGGTCCGGACTCCCGGAGTCCCGGCAATCTCTGTCACCAAGCTGCTGCGGTGCGCCGGGATCGCAGACATCCGCAGAAAATCATGATGCTAGCACACGCGAAAATCGTGGCTCAATACCGGCACGGCAGGCGTACTTGCATTGGAGGGCGCCACGCGAAGCGGCGTTCCGGGCTATAATCTCCAGATTACATGCGCTGTCCGATCGCAATCACGATGCTGCTGATGATGTTGGCGGCGTCGCTTGCGCCGCTTGCGGTGGCAACAGTCACGACTCCGACACCAGCCTGTTGTCGTGCTGCCGGTCCGCACCACTGTTCCGCCGAGTCCGTACCCGGGGTTCAATTTCGTGGGCAGCCCTGTCCGCATCGAAAACCGCTGCTTTTTCCCGGTTCTACCGCGCCGCAGCCAGGCATGAGGGCGGTTGCGCCAGCCGACACGCATCCCTTCTTGCACGAGTTCTATCCTGAGCTGTTCCTCTCCGACGCTGAACAGCCGCATCCTGGGCGCTCGCCGCCCGCATCCTCGCTAAAGTAACAGCTTGGTCTGATCTTCAGTCTTTGTGGAGTGTGCATGCGGTGCCCGCAAGCGATGCTGGGCGTCGGCCTCTTACTTCTCGGCGCCACCGCTCAGGCGACTATTTTCGGCAGCATTCGAGGTTTGGTCCACGATCCCCAGCACCGGCCGGTGTCGGGAGCCGAGATCATCGTGCACGCTGTGGGTTCCGCGTGGACGAAAACCGCGACCAGCAATGACCAGGGTGAGTTTCAAGTGGACACTGTACCGCTGGGGGAGTATTGGGTCGCGGCCAGCGCGCGGGGCTTTGTCGCTGCTCCGCAACATATCACGCTGAGTTCCGGCAGCGTGATCGATCTGCACTTTCAGCTTACGTTGGCGGCGGCCATCACTTCGATCACCGTTTCTGCGAGTACAGAAGAGGTCAACCCCGAGTCCTCAACTCCCACCAGCACCATTACTCAGCAGCAGATCTCTGAGACTCCGGGTGCGGAACGCGCCAACAGCTTATCGATGATTACCAATTTCGTCCCCGGAGCTTACATGGTCCACGATCAGCTCCACGTTCGGGGCGGGCACCAGGTTGACTGGCTGGTGGACGGCGTTCCTGTTCCCAATACCAACATC
>DASQXC010000152.1:0-4177 GCA_035639935.1 Terriglobales bacterium | reverse complement strand
CTGACGTCTTTAACCGCCGCTAGCCCGCCGAAGTACTTCGTTAGCTTTTCGACTTCCAGGATGGGCGTTCCCATGTTCACCGTCAGGTTTGCGCAGTCGGCCAAAGAGCTTCTTCAGCAGGCCCAGGAGGCCGTCCGGTTCGGCCAAGATTATAAGGATGAGCAGGGAGCCATAAAGCAATAGGTGGATCTGCGGAAAGTTGGCGACCAGCTCCTCCTCCACGATCCCGAAAATCACGCCCCCTAGCACCGCGCCCCAAACCGTGCCAATGCCGCCGATCACTGGCATCAACAGGATGTAAACGCTGGTCTGAAACGCGAACACCCCTTGCGGATATATGAAGGCCGCGTAGCGGGCAAAGACCCCGCCGGCGATGCCGGTGAAGCCCGCTGCCACCCCATGTATTGCCAGCTTATATAAATAAGGATTAACGCCAAGATCGGCGGCAGCATCCTCATCTTGCTTGATGGCCCGCAGGCCAAGCCCGAACTTGCTGTGCCCGATCAGGAATGACGCGGCCACGGCCAAGGCCGCCATTCCGAGCGCGGTGTAATAGTGCTCGACCTGGCGGAACGGGCGGCTTTCCATGATGCGAAAGCCGCTGGCCCCGCCGGTAATCGCGAAGTTATTCATGACCACGCGTGTGGCTTCGCTGACCCCGATGGTGGCGATCGCAAAGTACGGCCCGTGCAGGCGGAAGGTCGGCAACCCAATGAGCAGCGAGGCCAGCGCCGGAACCAATCCTGCGGCCAGGAATGACGGGTATGGATTAACCCCGCGGTCGATCATCAACGCGGCGGTGTATGCGCCGAGTCCGTAGAAGACGGCGAAGCCGAACGAAACCTGGCCGGCGAAGCCGCCCAGCAGGTTCCACGCGAGGCTGGCAGTCACCCAAACGAAGGTGATGAACAGCAGACGAATGAGGTTGGGGGTGAGCCCGGCGGCCGGAAGAATAGCCAGCACAGCCAAAATCAACCAAGGCAGCAGGATTCGTGCGCGCGCTTGCAGGCGGGATGTGGCAAGCGCGGCGGTGCTCATGCCAGCCTTCGCCTTTTCGCCCACAAGCCAGCGATGCCGCCGGGCAGCACTACGAGCACCACCACCAGCATGGCGAACGAAATCGCCGGCTGGTAGCCGGCGGGAACAAAAAGGATACTGAAGGTCTCGACGAGAGCGAGGACTACCGCACCCAGCGCCACCCCAGTCACCGATTCCAGCCCGCCCAGCACGATGATCACAAACGCACGCAACAGGAAGGGGCGGCCGAAATCAGGGTCGAAGGAGTACAGCGTGGCAAGCAGGGCTCCAGCTACCCCAGCGAAGCCGATGCCCATGCCGAAGGTGAGGCGGGCAGTTTTTTCGTCGTCCACACCCACGATCCGCCCTGCGTAGCGGTTCTGGATAAGCGCGCGCACTGAGCGCCCGAACCAGGTACGGCTGAGCGCAATCTCCAGAACCACCATCGAGCCCACTGCAGCCACGAAGATTGCCAACCGCAACTTGGAGATGGTGATCGGACCCAGCGAGACCAGAGCCAGGGTGCGCGGGCTGAGGATGGAGCGGTCGGTGTTCCCCCAGATCAAATAACCGATATTCTGTAGCACCAGCCACAGCCCGAACATCAGCAGCAGCGATTGCAAGGTGGGCCGGTCGGAGTGCGGCAGCCACCGTACTAGCAGCCAGTGAATCGCGATTCCCATCAGAAAAAAGAATGGAAAGGCAAGCAGGGCGGCGAGGATGGGATCGAGATTCAGGCGCTCATACAGTTCGTAAGCGAAATAGGCGCCCATCATCATGAAACCGGCGTGGGCGAGGTTGACAATCTTCATGACGCCGTAAATGACCGTCATGCCGACCGACATCACGGCGTAGATGCCGGCCAGCAGCAGGGCGGCGACAAGGAGGTTGAGGAAATCGACAAATGTCATGCGTTGCTAAGTTGGCAGAGAATCGGGGGATCGGGAGATCGGGTCATCGGGTGATCAAGTAGTGTGCCAAGACCAAGACAATGACCCGATCACCCAATGAGCCGATCACGCGATCTTGTGTTGCTACTTCTTGCCCGCTGGTATGGGCGCGACGGGCTCACCTGTGGCAGCGTCCTTTGGATAGACGATATCCACCGCGCCTCCAGGCTTGTTCTGTACGATTACGAACGGATAGCCGACCTGTCCGTTGGAGCCAAACTTAAGCACTTGGCCCGGAACGAGCGAATCCTTCATCTGCAGCTTGCGCAGTTGGTCGCGGATCGCCGTCTTGTCCAACTTGCCCGCCGCCTGGATGGTGGCCGCCAGCGCGCGCACGGCCTCGTATGCAGTGGCCGCGTACCACGAATCCACTTTATGGCCGGTGAAGGCCTGGTAGCCGTCGGCGAATTTTTTCACCTGCGGATAGGGCAGCTTGTCCGACCACCAAATCCCGGCAAAGATGTAATCCACTCCGTCGCCCAGAGCCTTTCGGGCGTCCACTTCCGGCCCCCGCGCACCGTAGCTGATCATCTGGTGGTGCATACCACTCTGCAGGTACTGGCGCTGCATGGTGATGTAGTCCTGCAGGTGGGCGTCAGAAAGAAAAATGTCCGCATGGGAGTTCCTGACCTTTTGCAGTAGGCCGGAGAAGTCGGTCCCACCCAGTTCGAATTTCTCGCTAAATACAACGTTGAAGTAACCGGGATGCTGCTGGAGCCACTGCTCAATGCCCTTGCCGTAGTCCACGCCGTGATCCGTGTTCTCCAGCGCCATCGCGAGCTTCAGGCCTTTCTTCAGCTTGCCTTGATCTACGAGCCAGCCCAGGAATTCGGCGGTGGTCGAACCCAGCAGATTGATCGGCGTTAGTGTGCCGAAGGCATACTGGTAGCCATGGGCAAAGATGGCGGAGGCAGCGGCTCCGGGGGTGATCCAGGGCGTGCGGTAGCGGTCCGGCATGACGGATTCGGCCTCGCCCAGCGCGGTCGAGTAACCGCCGATTACTGCGGTCACATTGTCAGAGGTGATTGCGCGCTCCACCAGTTGCGCCGATTTGGCAGAATCGGAGCCATCGTCGTAGAAGACTTCTTTGAAAGGAATTTTTTTATTCCCGACCTGCACGCCACCGGCATCGTTGATCTGTTTTATGGCTAGCTCGATGCCTTCGCGTTGATAAGTGCCAGGCTTGCCCTCCCGTCCGGTAATGGGCAATACCACGCCAAGCCTGATTTCATTTTGCGCCACCGCTGAGCGGCCCGCCATGACCACTAAGCCGATCGTCGCTAGCAGCAGGACAGCAGCAGTTTTAGTTCGAAATCGCGTTTCACAAATCTTGTTCGTATCAGGGCACGACTTTAGCCGTGCCGTAAGCAGGTCGTGAAAGACATGGGCTTTAGCCCCTGAGAGCGCTTTAGCATGGGCTAAAGCCCGAGTTTCTGTTGCGCCCATTCGGCACGACTGAAGTCGTGCCCTGATACGAACCTTCAGCGGAATTACCCGAGGGCCGGTGGGTTCTCTACCGATGAATGAACCCGAAGAATTCCTCATGCCGTCCTCCTCCTGACAAACGGAGGTGCGCGCCCGCCTTCTTGCATCAGGGGCAGGGCTGCAATAAAACTGCGGGGCGCATCATAGCCCCGCGGCGAGCGGTGCGCAAGGTTAGGAGGGCCGCGGTGTCGCGCGATACGAGCCGGCCACGTCGGCTACGGGGGTGCCCAAAAGGCGTAGGTAGGTAGATAGTTGAGCGCGGTGATGGATCTCGTGCTCATTGATGCCCAGCAGGATCACCCAGATCTTGCGGCGGAAGCCGAGGTCCGGGCGTGCTCGTTCTTCCTCAAAAACCTCGGCGCGGCAGGCTGCGACCTCGGCCATGGTTTCTTCATGCACGCGGGCGATGTTCGCGAGGTTCTCCTCCAGAGTGCCGCTCGGCCCAAGCGTGGGGCGCAGGCCCTTGGGAATGCGAGTTTCGTAATAGGCAAAGTCGCCCTGCAGGGCGACTCGACGCACTCCCTCCTCGGAAACCCAAAGGTGCTGAAGCATCTCGCCGACCGAGAGCGCATCCTTTTCCGGACGCCAGTCCATATGCTCGGGACGCACCATGCCCAGAACCTCGACCGTACGTCTGCGGATAGCCTCCTTCTGCTTGAGGAAGAGGTCGCGGAATTCCATGGCGCGCAATTATAGGTTAAATCCCGTCAGTGGGCCCCCGCCCG
>DASQXC010000151.1:0-7191 GCA_035639935.1 Terriglobales bacterium | reverse complement strand
AGGGGAAATGTTGAAAAAAGGCTTAGTCGCTCACTTCGTCTTCATAGTCTGCATGGCTGTTCTGCTGTCGGCCAGCGCGGCAGCGCGTGCGCGCAGCAGCAGGGCTCCTTCTTCCCGTGTAATCACCGAAACTCCGAATGCCCAGAGGCGCATCGCGCGCCTGCGGCATACACGCGCCACGCGCGCGTACACTCGCCGCCATCGCCGGTATTATGAGCGCTTCTACACCAGTTCGTACGCCGACGATGTCACCGACGGCGACGTAATCGCGGGCGAGGACCCGGTGGTGCGCGCGGCCGCCATCGAGGCGTTGGGCAACATGAACGGCAGCGTCGTCGCCATCGACCCCGACAGCGGCCGAGTGCTGGCCATGGTCAACCAAAAGCTGGCGCTTTCGGGTGGTGCCCAGCCCTGTTCCACCATCAAGCTGGCGGTGGCACTGGCGGCGCTCAATGAGCATGTTGTGGACAAGACCACCGAAGTGGCGCTTGGCCGTCGCTTCCGCATGAACCTGACCGGCGCCCTGGCGCATTCCAATAACGCGTATTTCGAAGCCCTGGGACGGCGGTTGGGTTTCGAGAAGGTCAGTTACTACGCCCATGAGTACGGCCTCGGCGAATTGGCGGGCTACAACATCGCTGGCGAGCACTTGGGCGTTTTTCCCAGCGAGGTACTGGCCGCCCATGCCGGCGGCGTGGGCAAGATGTGCTCCTTCGGCGAGAGCATCTCCATGACCCCGCTGCAACTGGGGGCGCTGGTTTCCGCCATCGCCAACGGCGGAACACTTTATTACCTGCAGCATCCCACGGCTCCGGAACAAGTGGCTGCCTTCCAGCCCAAAATCAAGCGGCAGCTCGATATCGCCCCGCTTATCCCCGAAATGGCCGACGGCATGGCAGGCGCGGTCCAGTACGGCACCGCGCGCAGCGTGCGCTACAACTTCAGCGAAGAACCGGTGCTAGGTAAGACCGGCACCTGCTCGCACGACGGTACCCGCTTTGGCTGGTTCGCATCCTATGCACAGACCGAACACGGACGAATCGTAGTCGTAGTCTTTCTGCGCGGCGGGCGACCTGTATTTGGCCCCAAAGCGGCCGAGATCGCCGGGCGCATGTACCGCAATCTCTACGACCATAACTTCTTCGCGCCGCCACCGACCACCCACGCAAGCAGTACTCCAGCCGTGCAGACAGTCAGCACGACGCAGTGATCAGTGCTTTCTCCAACAGCATCTCCGCGGAGAGGCTTTCTTGTCCGCAAGTGGGGGGAGAACCACGTTAACAGACATGAAAGCGACGCTCGCTAAATTCGCGTGAGCTGGGGGAGTGCGTCAAAGTGAGCGTCGCGATCGTGCAAGGTGAGTGAATGCTGAAGTACCAGGGCTGCGATCCACATATCGTTGGTAGGGACAGGTGTACCCTGTCTTCGCAGTTGCCGATACACGGTGGCGTAATGGTAGGTCGTTTGTTCGTCGGCGTAAAGCACACCCACACCTGGCTTCAAGAGAAAACGCCGCAACACGGCTTCGTTACGCGGTCCCTGGGTGCCCACGGCAAATCCCGCCCGCAGCTCGCCAAGTACAATGAAGGGTAGCCAGACCGCATCGGCTGCGGCGATCGTCTCCGCTACCCGAGAATCGCCGCGACATAGATCAGTGTAGCGATTGGTATCGAGCGCAAGCTTCACCTCCACAACTCTTCGTCAACGGCATCCTGCGCGGCCAGGGCCCGGTCGAAGGCGCTATCGTTGTGCCAAGTCCCCACAATGTCGCTGAGATCGCGCTGCCGGCCACGGCTTTCGCTGACACCAGCGCCGCGCGCCAGCGCCTCGATGGCCACTTCGTTGAGGCTTTTACCCTCTTCGCGCGCGCGGCGACGGAGGGCGACGTCCAAAGTTTGTGGTACCTTTCGGATCGTGTACTGCATACATCAATTGTAGCCAATGCAGGCAAAGAAGCAAGCATTGGGGGGGCTACGTAGGGCGAGCCTGAGCCTACCGTTTGCGCTCGTCGCCGGCGATTTTGCCGTCCTTGAGATGAATGACGCGGTGGGCGTACTCGGCGATATCGTGTTCGTGGGTGACCAGCACGATGGTGTTGCCTTGCTGGTGGAGCTTGTCGAATAGGGCCATGATCTCAGCGCCAGTCTGTGAGTCGAGGTTTCCGGTTGGCTCGTCCGCGAGGATGATGGCAGGATTATTGACGAGCGCGCGGGCGATGGCGACGCGCTGCCGCTGGCCACCCGACAGCTCGTTGGGCTTGTGCATCATGCGGTCCGCCAGATCAACGGCCGCGAGCGCCGCCTTGGCGCGCTCGATACGCTCCTCCGAGGGCGTGCCGTTGTAGATGAGCGGCAGCTCGACATTGTGCAACGCGGTGGCGCGCGCCAGCAGGTTGAACGTCTGGAATACGAACCCGATCTCTTTATTACGGATGCGCGCCAGTTGGTCATCATCCAACTCGCTGACCAGTTGCTGGTTCAGCCAATATCGGCCTTTGGTGGGAGTATCCAGACAGCCGATCAGGTTCATCAGCGTGGACTTGCCCGACCCCGAGGGCCCCATGATGGCGACATACTCGTTGCGGTCGATTCGCAGGTCCACCCCCCGCAAGGCATGCACCTGCTGCTCAGAGCCCATGTCATAGGTCTTCCATAGGTCTTCCGTGCAGATCATGCAACTGGATGGCGGAGCGATCGGTTTTTCGCTGAGGGTTGCGAGTTGAGTGGACATTCTGGGTCTCCAATGACGTAGGAGTCCGAGTCAGTGGTCAGAATTGAGCCATTGAGTTGAAACGGCCAAAAAATGGCTCAATGGCTCAATGACTCAATCAAAATCAAATCAATCCCGACTCCCGACTCCTTGCCTCAAAGTTAGACGATCTTGCTCGCTTTCCGTTAAGACTCTTCCTGCTTCTTCACTGCGTTATCAATCTTCACTGGGGCCTGATTCTTGAGTGTCCGCAGCACCTTGTAACTGCCCACCACGATTTCATCGCCCACCTGGAGTCCTTTGGTGATCTCGATTTCAGTGGTTCCGGTGATGCCGGTCTCTACCGGCACAAAAACGGCTTTCCAGTCACGGATCACAAACACCCCCTGAATCTCTTCTTTGTCTTTCTTGGCCTGCATGGGCGAAGGAGCTGCCGCCTGGACGGATCCCTTGCTCTTGGGCTCCAGATCGGCGCGCTGGCGGATGGTCAGGGCCTGGATAGGCACCACCAGGACGCCGTTGCGGGTGGCCGTGGTGATTTTGGCGGTTGTCGAGAGTCCGGGCCGCAAGTTTTGCGGCGGGTCATCGAGCGTGACCTTTACCTTGAAGTCTTTCGCCTCCTGGCTACTGGCCAGCGTCTGCGAAGTGGCCACACCGGTGGAACGAACCACGGCGTTCTCACCGATCTCGCTTACATGCCCCCTGACGACCTTGTTAGGAATGGCGTCGATGGTCACATCGGCTGGCTGCCCCAGCTTTACATTGACGATGTCAGTCTCATCCACTTTGACTTCGGCAGTGATAACCGACATATCCGCCAGCGTCATCAGCGTGCTGCCGGGCTGGTTCTGAATGCCGATGACCACGGTCTCACCCTCACGCACCGGCAGGTTGGTAATCACACCGTCGAAAGGGGCGCGATACACCGTCTTTTGCAGCACGTCGGAGGCGTGGGTCAGGCTGGCTGCCGCCTGTTTGACGCGCTGATGCCCCGCGTCCCGTTGTGCCCTGGTCTGAATAATCCGCGCCTGCGCCTGCTCCAAGCCGCTGGCCGCGGCTTCCCAGGCCGCCTTGCGGGCGTCGTAATCCTGCTTGGAGACG
The DNA here is from genome assembly GCA_035639935.1 of Terriglobales bacterium. Lineage (GTDB taxonomy): Bacteria > Acidobacteriota > Terriglobia > Terriglobales > Acidobacteriaceae > JAHFUA01. The sequence goes on along the minus strand of DASQXC010000151.1, from coordinate 3,381 downwards.
AGCTGGTCCTTGAACAGAGCCTGAGCACGCTCGTAATCGAGCTTCTTCTGCTCAGCATCGGCTTTGGCGCGCGCCAGGTCGGCGACTGCGGTGTTGTATGCGGCGTCAGCAGCCGCAGCATCTCCGGTGGCAGCTTGCAGGGACGCCTGCATGGCCGAAACGTCCGCAGCCGGCTGCACATTCTCGATCTGCGCCAGCAACTGTCCCCTCTTGACCCGGTCGCCTTCTTTGACGTAGAGGTGTGTGATCTTGCCAAAGGCATTGGCCCCGATGTTGACGTAGGTCTTGGGATTAACCTCACCCGAGGCGGTCACGAGGCTGGTCAGGTCCTCGCGCAGCACGCGCCCGCTCTGCACCGCGACCACGTTCCTGCGGCTCTGGTACACGGTGAATCCAACCACCGCGCATAGCACGACCACCGCTCCGGTTATGATGCCTATCCTCTTCCAGTTCATGCTTCCTTGCTAGTAATTCCGTATATCCGGCACACGACTTGCCGCCAAATGACAATAACAAGTACGCCGGATTGCAAGAGAAAGTTTCGTGCTCACCGCTAGACGAACCCAAGGCCCTGAATCTATAAACCTAGGCTTCCTTGATTATAGCGAGTCGCAGCAGCAGTTCGTGGGCCAACATATGTCTGCGGGCCCGCGAGAGCGGGCTGGATGCCGGCGGTGGGGGCGTGGAGCCTTGCCTTTTGCGCATCGCAGGACATAGAATCAGGCCCGCTTGGGTTTCCCAGGAAGCCGTTGCCGTCAGACCATTAGTAGAATTCCCCGATCTCCGGGGCGGGTGGTAGAGGATGGTTCGAAATCTTGGGTTGCTGCTGTCGCTGATCGTGGTGGCGGTTTACGCCTCAGCCGCAGCGGTGCCGGGCTCGATCTCAGGGTACGTAACCAACTCGCGGGGTGTGCCACAACTGGGTGTGGCGGTGGAGATTATTCCGCGACGGGCTGTCGTGGGCACGACCGTCTACACCAATGCCCGTGGGTACTACAAAGCTTCTGGACTGTCTGCGGGCGGGTATCAGTTAAAGGCGTCGGCCCCTGCTTATCTGCCCATCCTGCACGAGGATATTGACCTCCGGGCGGGCGCGAACCTCATCGTGAATCTCACCTTAACGACCCTGTTCGAGGCGGTGCGGTGGTTGCCGCCGCGCGGTGCCCAGCAGGAGGATGAGTGGAAGTGGACCTTGCGCTCGGTTGCCAGTCGCCCGATCCTGCGCGCGCTCGACAATGGCTCCGCCCCCCAGGGTAGAGACCGCGCCTTGAAGGCGCAGGTGGCGTTCATCGCCGGGTCGCAAAACGAGGGTTTCGGCAGCACCGCTGACATGACGACTCAATTCCGCCTCGACCAGTCCATGTTCTCTGCGGGGACATTCTCGCTGGGGGGCAACGTGGGGTACGGGAGTCACACGCCAGCGGTAGTGCGGGCAGGTTACTCGCATCAGATGGGCGATGGCTCCAATCCCCAGCTGGCCTTGACGGTGCGGCGCTTCGCCATGCCGGATTCGGTGCAGCACGACGGCGCACTGGGTGCCGTGGCCTTTTCATTTGCCGACGGGATCACCCTGGCCGATGTTCTCGATCTAAATTTCGGTAGCGAATTTCAGGCCATCGATTTCCGCGGAGCGGTGACCGCGCTGCGTCCTTCCGGTTCGGCGGTCTTGCACGTCTCGCCTGATCTCGTAGTGCAGTACCGGTACGCCACTTCCGAACCAAACACCCGTATGGCGAAAGGCTTTGATACCGCCCCTGCTGACCTGAGCGAGTCCGGGCCGCGGGTGTCGCTGCATGGCAGCCGCGCTTTGATCGAGCACGCGCAGCACCATGAGCTTTCGGTGTCGCGACGTGTCGGAAACAACAGCCTGCAGGTCGCAGCCTATTCTGACCGCGTACGCAATGCAGCCCTCGTGGGCGTGGGCGAAGTGACTGGGGATTCGGGGGAGTTCCTGCCTGACGTTTATTCCGGCACCTTCACCTACAACGGCGGCGATTTCTCGACCCAAGGACTGCGTGTGGTAGCGCAACGCAAGTTCCTCCCTGCCCTGACCGGCACCCTGGATTACGCCTATGGCGGCGTCATCGCGCTGCCCGTTTCCGCAGTGACATGGCAGGAGGCGCGGCAGTGGTTGCGAGACGAGCGGAGGCACGCGGCGGCTGTCAAACTCGCGGGCGGAATACCAGCTTGCCACACCCACTGGATTGCTTCTTACAAATGGACGAGCGGACCGGCCCTGACGCCAGTAGACATGTTTAATGATTCTCCCGGCGAGGCGGACCCCTATCTGAACATATTCGTCCGCCAGCCGCTGCCTGCCGGTTTTTTGTCCGGACGCATGGAGGCACTGCTCGACGTGCGCAACCTTCTGGCCCAAGGGTATGTGCCCGTGCTGGGTCAGGATGGGCAGACGCTGTACCTCGTCCAGTCCGCGCGCTCCATTCGCGGCGGGGTTGCGTTCACCTTCTAGTCTGCCGGCTTTCAGCCGGCGAAACCAGAGGCGAGTTCGCTTGCTCCATTTTTTTGGCACTCCCTTTACGCGGTGCGCGAAAAAATATAAGCTTCAAGCAAGGCCGACATGATCTCCCAGCCGCGCTCACTTGTCCCCGAGAAGCTTTCCAGCCTGCTGGCTCGCGCATTGCGCTTTAAGTGGGCGGCCTTCTCCGCGGTCGTGATGTTCGCGGCGGTGTATTGGATCAACGCCTGGCTTGTCCACCATGCCCTGCGTCGGGACGCCCGGCTGCTGGACCTCCTACTGCTCAGTGCACTGGTGTTCGCGCTTGGCATTGCGCAACAGTTGCGCCACGAACGTGAGCTAAAACGCCAGCGACAGCTCATGAAGATTGTTGCGGATATGAATCATCATATCCGCAACGCCTTGCAGGTGATCGTTAGCCGCTCATTCCTCTCCATGGCGGACTCGGCCGTCGTGGAGGATATCCGCCAGGCCGTGCAGCGAATTGACTGGTGCTTGCGCGAGATCCTCCCCAATGCCGGTGAGACCCCGGCTAAGAAGGCGCCCGCTCCACAGCCGCTAGGCCACACTGCTGCGCGTACCCACAGATCAGGGCGCTAATTCGGAATCAATCACGAAAACCTGAATTAATTCATGGGGGTGGTGCCCCAGCGGCGCCGGCCTAATCCACTCGGCACGAACGGACCCGGCTAACAAAATGCCGTTCGAGGATTCAAGTACAGGCTGCTGATTCCGACTCTAAAACTTGAGCTTCAGAGCAAGCTGGATTTGGCGCGACGAGCCTAAATCCCCGACGGGACTGCGCGTGGCTGTGATCACGCCAAAGCTGCCACCACAGCAGGTTCCCCCAGGCTGGCCGAAGTTCGGGTGGTTCAGGATGTTGAAGAACTCGCCCCGGAATTCAG